>NZ_JBMOWQ010000055.1:0-95194 GCF_049310485.1 Pseudomonas sp. GZD-209 | reverse complement strand
ATCGAGTGTGCGCCCACGCTGACCAGAGACGTTTTATATCAGACCGCCGGGCCCAATCGGCCATTCAGGAATGGTCATACCGGAATGAAGTAGTGCCGCAAAAATAAGCGGAGATTTTTTCTCCAGATACTCAACCATCCCACCAGTACTATTCGACTCCAATTGAAGCTTCAGCGCTTCATACTGCTGACAGATTGAGCCATCGCGCTTAAGCAAATCTCGGAGCCCCAGCATCTGAGTGATAGTAAGGTGGCCACGGGCACAAGCGTGGAGCTTGTGTGGGTCGCTAAGCGGCCTCGTTATCAAGTGTCTGCTTTGGGTCGTTGGCTGCCGGTCGTGAATGGCTGCTTTCGACCCAAAGCTGCCCTTGGCGGAGGGCAGCTAACGGACAGAGGCGGACGTTCACCCATGAACAACTTGCCCAGCATAAGCCGTGGACTGAACATCGAATGCTTTACGCATTGCCGTAACGAGTATTCAAGGTAAACAGGTGCCGGTTACGTTCTCAAGTAGCCCGACTGGCTGGCCACCCGTGCTATCACCACGACCGAAGGTCGGGCGCAGGTTGGCGGAAACCTCGTGTCAGCCAGGTGAGATAGATCACGCCAAGGGTAAGCCAACAGAGTCCAATGACGATCGCGGTCGCACTTAGCTGGCTCACCAGATACAGATTTACGCACATGCCCAAAAGTGGAAACAATAGGTAGCTCACAAGCCCGAGGCGCTGGCGCCGGCGAGTGCGGTAGAAGTAGCAGATGACGCAAAGGTTCACTGCGGTGAACCCAAGGAAGGCACCGAAGTTGATGAAGGAGGTCGCCATTTCGAGCGTGAGGTTCAAACCCAACAGTCCGATTACGGCGGTGAACAGCAGGTTGAACACCGGAGCCTGGGTTTTGGGGTTGAGCGTGCCGAAGAACGGTTTGGGCAATATGTCGGCCCGGCCCATGAAGTAAAGCAGGCGGCTGGTACTGAGTTGCACGATGAGGCCCGAAGCGAACCCGGAGATAATCAAACCGAGATTCAGCCAATCCGCAAATATTTGCCCGCCTACTTCGACAGACATGAGATAAGCAGCGATCTGGGCGTCTTCGAATATACCGCCGGGATGGACCAGCTGCATGATGTACGCCACCAGCGCAAACAGCAGGCCTGCCGTTGCCATCACCAAAACCACGGCTCGTGGGATGTTGCGCTTCGCGTCGCGAGTTTCCTCGGCCATTGTAGTGACCGCATCGAAACCCAGATAGGAATAGGCCGCTACGGCCGCCGCTGCCGACACACCAAGGAAGGTGCTACTGGCGTTCCAGAGTGGAGCGGTCAGGGACACCGGTGACTGATGGACCAGGTGGATCACGCACAACACCACAAACAGCAACACAAGGGCGATGCCCAGCCCTGTCAGCAATTTGTTCGTCCGGTCTGCAAGACTAAGCCCCAGGACGTTCACCAGCGTGGTCAGGACAATGTTGACCAGCATCCAGCCCCAGAAAGGTATGGCAGGGAATTGCACATTGAGAAAAACCGATTGTACCAACCAGGCGACCATGGGCATGAACAGATAGTCCAGCAACACGAGCCAGCCGACCAGAAACCCCAATTGACCGCCCAGCATTTGCCGGGCGTAGAAATAGGCGGACCCGGAAACGGGAAACAGTCTGGCCATCTTGGCGTAGCTCAATGCCGACAACAGCATGGCGCCGGTGGCCAGCAGGAAAGCGGTTGGCGCCGTGCCGGCGCTGCTCTGGGCAATGACGCCGAAAATGACCAGCACCAGGCTGGGCGCCATGTAGGCCAGACCGAACAGCACTAACGAAGTCAGGCCGAGGCTGGCGGTCAATTTGACGGGTTTATCGGCCATGTCAAAGCTCCCTTTCAAGCATGAACGGGGGGACGGCGAAGAGGGGCGCCTTGCGGGCCCCGGTAGCTGCATTGATCACGGTGGTGTTCCTGTTGTTGATGAAGCAAATGCAGCCGGTCCGGGCCGCATCCACCTTCAGGTTTCGTTCAATAGCGGTAGGAGACGAACATCTCGAATGCACTGAAATCGTCGTTGCCGTAGGTTTCGCGGGCGGCTGCAAGGGGCTTGACCCAGCTGTAGGACACGCTGGTGTAAACGCTGGCTGTCGGGGTCCATTCGACGAACACCACGTTCTCGTCGGCGAAGCGTCGATCGCTGACGGCCCCACCGTTGAGCACTTTTTCATCCAGACTGAACTGGTAATGAACACCGCCCAGGTTCACCGTGGGTGTCAGGTGGGTTCGTAGTGCCCACTGGCTTACGCGTTCGTTGCTGTTGAACAGCAGATAGTTACCGACGACGTCACCAATCAGCCAGGTACCCCAGTCGACGTAGCCTTTGCTGAGCGGGTCCCAAGCTTTCTGCTTGTTGTCGCTCGGGTCGTCGTCGCCGGAGAAGGCGGCATGGCGATAGCTCAGTAATGGCTGTAGGGGCACGGAGGAAAAGGCATAGTCTGCCTGGGCGTACCAGGCGCTGGCGTCGTAGTCGACACCGTCGCCCGTACCACGCTGGACGGCGTATTCACCGTGTAGCGTAAGGTCGTCCACCAATGGCACCTTGCCTTGCAGAGCCCGCAGGTTGTACACCTGCATGCCCTCACGCGGGGTCAACCTGTCGGCCTTGCGTACCAGGGCGTTGGCCTTCATCGCCATGGCGCCCAGGATTACCGTATCGGCCACGTCATAGTCGATATTCAGGCCGTTCATGCGAAAGTCACCCAGGTCGTCATCCGTGCGCAAGCTGAATGCCTGGGCGCTGAGCGGGCCGTGGCTGTAGCCCAGCAGGGCGGAGTCGCGAAACGCAGTGCGTGGGCCTATCCAGTAGGCGGCATCGTCGAAGAGGTCGAGGTTGCCGTCCATGACGATGAAACCGGTACCGACCTTGTAGTCTTGGCGCCCGGCGCTGAACGACCAGTCCCCTTTGCGCACCCCGCCATAGAAGGCTTCGATGGACAGTCCGTGATCGGAGCTGCGGGTGTAGCCGCCAGCATCGCCGTCGCCAAAGGTAGCAGCCCCCACCGATGATACGCCGCCGAACACTTCAAGGTCTGGGCTGATCTCGTAGCGCAGAGTTGCGCCGGGCTTCAGGTACATTTCCTGCCAGACAGCCCGCTCGCCGGTATTTCGGCCACTGCGCAGGTCCACGCGTCCGGCTCCAAAATTGACGTTGCTGGTGCTGATGCTGGCTACGCCCGCAGCCAGTGTTGCTTCCCCTTTGATGTCACCAGCCTCGAAGGCATACCCGGCAAAGGCGCACGGGCTAAGTAAGGCGCCAAGCGCTGAAAGCGCCCGTGCCTGAGTGATGAAGGACATGTTGAGTTCTCCCGATTCTTCTTGTTGTAATGACAAACCCGGTGCTTCGCGCGCGCACTTCCCCCTCCGGGACCTGAAGGCCCGGAACGAGACGGGAGGCGTGTCGGGTTTCGCCCCGCTGCGGGGCGGCCTATCAGACGAAGCCTGAGTCTCGATGAACTTCCTGGCCTTCCAGCAGGGTGAGCAATACGTGGGTCTGGGCGATCTCGCCGGGCGCGATTTCAAAGAGATTGCGGTCAAGCACGATCAGGTCGGCGTACTTGCCTACGCTCAGGCTGCCGGTACAGTCGTCCCGCCAGGCGGCGTGGGCAGCGTTGATGGTGTAACCACGCAGTGCATCCTCAATGCTGATCCGGTGCTGTGGGTTGTGCACCGGGTCGTCGGGGCCGGCATCGAGTGCCTGGCGCGTGACGGCTGATTGCAGGATCTGGAAGGGGTCGTAGGTGCTCACGCCCCAGTCGCTGCTCATCATGCAGGTCACGCCTTTGCGCACGAACGCACCGATGGGGAAGATCCATTCGCTGCGCTGCTCGCCTAGCATGGCGATGGCGATGGCGTCGGCTTCAGGTTGCGGCTGTGCCCATAAAGGCTGGAAGTTTGCCAGGATGTCCAGGGTGGTGAAGCGAGGGATGTCGACCGGGGCCACCACTTGCAGGTGGGCGAGCTGATGACGCGAATCCCATTTGCCATTCTGTTGGCGGGCGTAGTCAATCCCATCCACCGCTGCACGCACGGCACCATCGCCGATGGTGTGTACGTGCAATTGGAACTTCTCGCGGTCAAAAGCTGCGAAGTACTCGTTGATCTGTGCCTGGGTGAACATCAATTCGGCGTTGCCACCCGTGTCGCTTCGCGGCTCCAGGAACACCGCCGTACCACTTTCCAGCACGCCGTCGAGGAAGAACTTGGCCGAGTGCATGCTTACCCGGTCGCCCTGGTAGGTGTCGCGCAAGTCTTGGAGTTCGCGAAGCTGTTCGTCCAGCGGTTTGTGCGCGAAGACCTTGGAGGTGGCACGTACGCGCAGGGTCAGGTCACCGCGCTCATGGGACGCCTGGTAGTTTTTCATATAGTTGCGGTTGACCATGGCGTCCAGCACGCCAGTGATGCCCCGACGGTTGAACTCTTTGCTGTAGTGCCGCATTGCTTCCAGGTATTCATTGTCCGTGTACCCAGGGGCGATACGATTCATTGCCCAGATCGCATCCTCCAGTAGCCACCCCTTGGGAGTACCGTCGGCGTTACGCACATAACTGCCGTTCTGTGGCTCAGGGCTACCCGGCTGCACACCGGCAATTTCGAAGGCTGCGCTGTTGGCCCAGCCATTGTGGTAGTCGTTGGCGAGCATCAGCGCCGGGCGACCGCCTGTCACGCTGTCGAGCAGTTCCTTGGTGAGCACCTCCGGGCCGAACAGGCTGGAGGAAAAGCCGACGCCACGAATCCAGGTCTTGTCGGGATGGCGTTCGGCGAACGCGCGGATACAGCCCAGCAGTTCATCCAGGGTGGTAGCGGTGTATAGCGCAGCATTGTGATAGAGATCGGCGCTGCTGAGCTGAAAGTGCACGTGAGTGTCTTGCAGGCCGGGCAGCAGCAGCCGCCCTTGTGCGTTGATTCGGCGGGTTTCGATGCCCGCCATGCGTTCGATATCGACGTTGGTACCCACAGCAACGATGCGCCCCTGATGCACGGCGATGGCCTGGGCCCTGGGCAGGTTCAGGTCCATGGTGTGGATGTCAGCGTGGGTGATGATCAAGTCTGCTGAGATAGGCATGCGTACTCCGGTCAAGCGAGTTTTTGTAATGCGAACGATCTGCGGCACGACAATCAAGTGCCGCTCTTCACCTTGCTCCAGAGCCGAGTACGCACGCGCTCCAGTTTGAGCGGCAGCGTTTCGAGCGGGTACAGCGTTGCCATTACTTCCTTCGAGGGGTACACCGCCGGGTTGTCGCGCAGTTGCGGATTGATGAAGGCCGTGGCGTCCTTGTTGCCATTGGGATAGCCGACATAGTCGGAGCTTTTGGCAATCACTTGCGGGCGCAGCATGTAATTGATGAAGTCATAGCCCTGCTGCGGGTGAGGTGCATCCTTGAGCAACACCATGTTTTCAAACCAGACCGGCGCGCCTTCTTTCGGGATGCTGTAGGCCAGTTTGACGCCATTGTTGGCATGGTCTGCCGTAACCTTGGCGCTGTAGACCGAGCCGCCCCAGCCGACCACGGCACAGATGTCGCCATTGGCCAGGTCGGTGGTGAATTTTGAGGAATCGAAGTAGCGGATATACGGGCGAATCTGCAGCAGCAACGCTTCAGCCTTGCGATAGTCTTCGGGGTTCTTGCTATTGGGTGGCAGCCCCAGGTAGTTCAGCGCAATAGGCACGATCTCCACGGGTGCATCCAGCATCGCGACGCCGCACTTACTGAGCTTCGCGATGTTTTCTTCTTTGAATATCAGGTCCCAGGAATTAACCGGCGCGTTCTTGCCTAGCAGTTGCTCGACCTTGGCCTGGTCATAGCCAATCCCCGTCGTGCCCCACATATAGGGCACGGCATAGCGGTTACCCGGGTCGTTGCCTTGCTGCTTTTCCAGGATTTCCGGTGCCAGATGCGACCAGTTGCTTAGACGATCACGATCCAGCTCCTGTATCACCCCGGCCTTGACCAAACCGGGCAACAGGTCGTCGGGTACCATCACCACGTCATAACCGGTGTGCCCGGTCATCAACTTGCTTTGCATCACTTCGGCATTGTCGAAGGCGTCCCAGATCAGCGAGATACCCGTATCTGCCTGGAATTCCTTGGGCGTTTCCGGCGCCAGGAAGTCCGACCAGTTATACAGGTGCACACGGGCAGGCTCCGCGTATGCGGGACTCAAGTTGGTACCGAACAGCGCGATGAGGCCGAACTTCAGTAAACGGTGAAGCGTCATGGTAGGCTCCTGGCGGACTGCTGGCTTGCGACCGCGCAGTCCGCAGACTGTCGCTGCATTATTGTTATCGTTGGCGTGAGCCCGGTGGTCGTGGGCACGTGAAGACTTGTTCAGGGAATCAGCAGTTCACGTCGGCCATCTGCGTGTTCGATGCGTTCACCGGGCAACTGGAAGCGCTGGTCCGCCTGGTAGTGGTAGAGCGCACGGGCATCGGCCAGTTGGGTCATGTCCAACTCGATGACATGACGGCACTCCTGGCGTCCACTTTCCAGCAACAACTGTCCGGACGGGTCAACCACCGCACTGCCGCCGGCGAACACAGTGTCGTCCTCACCTTCCCCGACACGGTTGACCACCACGGCAAACACTTGGTTTTCCTGCGCACGAGCGGTGACCGAGGTTCGGTGCACGTAACCATAGGGCTCCATGTTGCCATCGGCGACCAAGATCAGCTCGGCGCCCAGTGTCGCCACAGCCCTGGCGGTTTCCGGGAACTCGGTGTCGTAGCAGATCAGCAGGCCAATGCGCACGCCGCGCCACTCTACGGTGCCATAGCGGTCGCCGGGCAACACCAGCCCGGGCTCGGAGACCCAGAGATGGGTCTTGCGATAACTGAGCTGGATCCCTTCAGGGGTTATAAACAGCGTCGTGTTGTAATAATGCCCGCCGTCGTTCTCGATCAGCCCCACTACCACCGCCACCTGACGCTCACGAGCGGCCTGCTGGATGTCCAGGATACTGGGGCTGTCCAGGGGCAAGGCCTGTTCGGCAATGTTCTGGTGATTCAGGAAACCAGTGATCTGCGCTTCGGGAAAAACAATGATATCTACGCCTGGCGCGCAGTGGGTGATGGCGTCCAGTGTGCGTCGCAGATTGTAGGCGGTGTCGCCATCGCGCCCCGCCAGCTGTACAAGTTCGAGCTTCATATTCGGACCTTGGTATCGGGCTAAGTCCCGGTCAGGAAATAAGTGACTTTTGCAAAAGGTCGATGCAATTATGCGTTTTTCCAGCCCGTTTCCTATCACGTCGAGTGGTTAACCCTAGGGGGTAGATACATGACACCAACGCTCCAGGACATGGCCTGGCATCGCGCCGCCGGCCACGTGATCGAACACCTGGACAAGGCTGATTTCTGGCGAACCCTGAGCCGTTTGATAGGCGAATATGTGCCGATTGATAACTGGGCGGTGCTGCTGTTCAGCGACGGTTGCCCGTTTGCATTCGCTGAGAGCCCGTATGAGGGAGAGGGCCCCGACCCGCTGTTCCACGACTACATCAAGGGCATGTATCTACTCGACCCTTTCTACATCGCCAACCGCGAACTACCGGCAACCGGACTGTTCCGCCTGGCGGACGTTGCGCCGGAGCGCTTTAAGGACACCGAATACCACGAGCGCTACTTCAACCATTATGTGAAGAAGGATGAATTGCACTACAACGTGCGACTGGATGAGGTGCGCAGCCTGTGCCTTTCTCTGGGAAGCCGACACCTGTTCACGCCCGAGCAGGTTTCGCTGCTGGAGATGATTCGCCCGTGGGTAGTGGGCCTGATGCGCCAGCGCATGTTCTTCGAGGCGGCGATGCCTGAAAGCGCACCTCGCCAGGCGCCGCGGTGGCAAGCCAACCTTGAAGAGGCGATGGTGCGCTTTGGCACGCCTCTGACCGCCAGGGAACTGGAAGTGATCCGCCTGATTCTCAGCGGCTGCTCGAACAAGGAAGTGGCCGGCAAGCTGGGTATCTCGGCGGAGACTGTCAAGGTCCACCGTCGGCATGTCTACGCGAAGCTGAATATAAAATCGCCGCAGGAACTGTTTTCGCTGTTCCATAAGGCACAGGTTGAAAGCGCATGAGTGCGAGCTAGCGCTCCAAAGGTGCAGCAGGTGAACGTCTGCATTGTCCAACAATCATCCGATGCTGGGCGATTGCTCTCATTCGTGAACGGCAGCTTTGGGTCGTTAGCGGTCTGTCGCGAATAGCCCACTCATGGCAGGCACCAGTGCCCCCCATTACTAGCAGTTGCACCATTTCTCAAGCGCGCCGAATAAATCAAATCCTGCGAGATATTTATTTCCTACTGCGCGGGAAGCTACCGGCTGTCACCGTTGCCCTCAATGACTACAGGGGGCCTCATGATCAGGCAGTTGACCACTCTCTCGCTCGTCGCACTCGTTACCGCTTGTGCGATTCAGAAGGCTGAGCAGCCGCCGAAGCCGGCGTTCGATAGCAGCCGTAATCCGGAATGGCTTGCACCAGACCTCTATCCGAACGGGGCGAGTGCGGAGAAAGAGCCAGTGGTGCGGTATAGTCGCTACACCCTGGTGAGCACCCAGCCGGATGCGAGCCAGCGCGACCTCATGGCTCAGATCATCGACGTGACGATTCCGTCGAATATGACCCCCAGCGTGCGGGACGCCATGCTCTACGTAGTGGATCGGTCAGGCTACGCCCTGTGCCCACCGAGCTCGCAGCACGTCATCATCCTGTACACCCGCCCTCTGCCCGCCGCCCAATACAAGCTCGACCCGATGACTTTGCGCAACACCCTGCAAGTCCTCGCCGGTCCGGCCTGGCAGGTGAAGGTCGATGAGGTAAACCGTCAGGTGTGTTTCGTGCTGCGCCCAGGCTATCGGTTGCCAAGCCCTTCGGCGCCGGCCAACCAGCTCTATGCCGACAAGTCGTCTGCTCCACCCGTATCCGAAGTACGCTCGCCATCGGTGACCACGCTGAACCTGCAGCCGGCACCGATCCAGATCGGCAACGTTCAGAGCTACGTTGCATCCAGCTCGACCACCACCACGGCATCGGTGGGCTCAAGCACGTCGCTGACTCCGGCGACCATTACCTGCGGCTTCAACATGATGCTGCTGCCCAAGCTCTTGGACAAAGAAAACATGCTGCTGATGATCACCCTCAGCATCAGCAGCAAACCGCTTTTCAAAGACTTCGAGAGCAACGATTCCAAGGTCCAGACCACCGAATACGACACCAAGAACGTCGCGCCGAAGGTTCGACTGCGCAGCGGCGAAACACTGATCCTCACCGGTTTCGATGAGAACGGGGACGACGCCCGCAAGTCCGGGGTGGGGAGTGCCAGCTTCTTCGGTCTGGGTGGCGGCCGGACCCGCTCAACCACGCATAGCGCCCTGGTAGTTCTGGTGACGCCGATCGCCCTCCCGGACAGCCTGTGATGCCGACACACATGAACACGGAAACCCCGAAACCCATCAGCCGGGTGCAAACCATTCAGGTCCGCGGGCGCGTCTTTGTAACAGGCATGCTCTGGACGCCGCTGGGCAACATGACCAGCTACATGAAGGAAGCGCGTCAGTACGGACATGAGCACGGTATGGACATCGTTGCGATCCGTAGGACGTCGCTCATGATCCAAGCGGGCTTCGTTTCCAGCTCCTCTGACGTCCAAAGGCATGTACTCGCTGGCCGCTACCTTGGCGGGCCGGCTAGGCGACTCGTGGATCGCCGCCTGGGCCGTTGATGCTGGCCAGGACCGCTATGCCATCGCCGCGAGGACTGGATCCTCGACCAGCTCTACCGCGGTGTCGACGTGCTGCTCACCAACCCGGAGCTAGTCAAGACCAGTCTGGACCTTCTGGACTTCCCAACCATCGCGTTTCTGCAGACAGGGTACAACGTGTACACCCTACAGCAAGCCGCGCGGCGGTCATGGAGGATCGGGCAGAAACACCCAGTCCGCGTGTTTTTCTTCGGCTACGCCGGCAGCTCGCAGATCACCTGCCTGCAGCTGATGGCCAAGAAGATCGCGGTGGCGCAGAGCACCTCTGGCGATGTACCCGAGTCGGGACTTGACTCACTGAACCAGGACGGTGAGTCGGTCGAGATCACACTCGCACGACAACTCATTACTACATGACTCAATGCCACCTTCGGGTGGCGTTTTTTTGCTTGCGCAGGTATTTTATTCGACGACAACTTCAAGCTGCTATAACGACCCTGGAGTCCCTGAAAATTCCCATGTGTATCGGGAGTTAGCCGAATGGGCTGGTGGAAACCCGCCATCATTATCGCTTTGTGCGGAAAACCACGCCCCATTCTTCTTAACCACTTTTATCAATAGCACCCAGCACCATTTCTGAATATCATTACACTTCAAATACTACTCCGACTTATTCTCATGCTGCTTCCTCCAGCGCTTCATATTGTGCTTGAGAAAATCGCCGGGGGCATAACCAGAAACAAAAACCGTAATCTTGTCTTCTAGAGACTTCCTGAGATTTTCAGTATTACATGAGGATCGCTTTGAGATTGCAAGATGGAGCCCCTCCTTTGAAACCGTCGGCTCAAGTGCTTCGAGATCCCCCTCAACACCTAATGTCTGGGCTAGTGCCAAACCAGGATAAAACTCATAAACAATATACTCATTACGCTTAAAAAGAAGTTTCTTGAATGCTTGTTCCGAGCTAGGCACAGGCTCCAATCGAAGATTATCTCTAGCATAATCATCAAACCGCTGCCCGTAACTATTATTCACCAAAGTTCCGCCTATCTTCCCTCTCAAATCATCCCAACCGCTATAGCTAAACGCCTCCCCCTTACGAGTCCAAACAACACTGGAGCTATACAAAAATGGAGGTATTATGAAATTAAAATCCTCCAGCCTGGCAAATGTAACAAAGTACCCCGCAACCATATCAATACGACCGTGTTTAGCTTCTTCTTGAGCGCGCGACCAAGGGCCTGCATAAACCACATCGATATCTAAATCTAGCTCCTTAGCAACAGCCTTTAGAATGTCGACACTTGCACCAATCAGTTTGTGGGGATTTTCAGGATCACGCCAAAGATAAGGGGGATAGTCCGGATTCCCCGTGGCTGTCAACTTTCGACAATCTCCTTGGGCAACGGCATTCTCAACGAACAATACCGAGATGAGAGCCTCAACAAACATAATACCAAATCGAAAATTCGCCTTCATATCCTGAGCCCCTGGGCATGTATTATTTTTTCACCACACTCGTACTCCCAAGCGACGACCAACCTACCCAACTAAAATCCACCAAAAACAGCAGAGACATTATTTAGACGCAGCGTTTGAATATAAGCCTTACCCGAACTATGAAGCCAGTCATACCCCGTATATCCCATTAAAAATCCCCCTTCTCCAGAATACCTAACAAGTCACTAATACTGTCTAGATCACAGGCCTCTGCTAACGACCGAATGTGGCCTTTAAGCTCAAATCTACCGAGCGGCAATCTATCTAACCACTCAAAAACATCAGTCACCGCGCCCGACTCAAGAAACCCCTTGAGCTCATTCAAATATTCACCATCCAACTCACGCAACTGATGAAGAACAGTTTCATACTCACCATTTAATTCATGCACTGACATCCCCAAGCCATAAACAATCCCCAGAAGTTGGGCTAGTATCATTCGCAGACTTGTGAAATTTATTGGCTTTACCAATACCGCATCAAACTCGTGTTTCAGAGGCCCAGTAAGCGACTGCATGGTCTGCTCTGTTGCAGAGATAAGAACAATAGGAAGAGAAGGCCAACGAGCGCGCAGTGCAAACAAAAGCTGACCACCATTTAAACGCGGCATCAAGTAATCTGTTAGTACTAGGGATGGAGGCTCTCCAGCCTCACCAACCAATCGCTCCAAACAGTCTTGCCCGTCGCTCGCGGTCTCCACCTTGAACTCACAGTTTTCTAGCTCATCCAACAACAGGTTCCGAATATCTTCATTATCCTCAACAATCCAAATACGACGCCCTCCGCCGTTGAGTGGAGGGGCAGCGATTGAGAAGTCGAATAGCTGCGGCTCAGCTATTTCATCCTCAGACGCCACACTTAACGTCACATGAAAACTTACACACGTGCCTTTACCAACGTCGCTCTCTATCCCTATCTCCCCGCCCATTAATCCCACCCAATGTTCAACGATGGACAAGCCAAGCCCGCTTCCTTCAATCTCTAGCGGATGCCCACGGAAGAAAGGGGAAAAAAGACTTGGTAAATCCTCTTCTGAAATACCTATCCCCGTATCGTGCACACAAAAATAAAGGTCTACGCAGTCGCCCTCATTAGGGGAGCCAATTGAATAGACCCTTAAGCCAACAACGCCATCACGCGTGAATTTAGCGGCATTATCTAGAAGGTTAATTAAAACCTGACGAAGGCGTTTTGCATCAAGATTTAAAACTGCAGGCAACTGCCCCAAAAGATCGAAAGAAAATTTATTATGATTACGCTGAGCCAGAACCTGCGCTTCTAATACTACCGAATCGAGCAGACCATGAATATAGGTCGGGGCTACACATAACGTCTGTCCTGAGCTACCTTTTGCATAGTCAATCAAATCACTAACCAGAGCCAACATGTGGTTCGCACTTCTATAGATCACACCCGCTTTACGCGTTATGGTCCCACCCTCAGCCTGAAGAAGCTGCGCATAGCCAATTATAGAAGTTAATGGAGAGCGTAGATCATGACTAACTCGCCCCAGAAAATCCACTTTCGTCTGTATTGCATTATTTGCCTCTACCACTGCCGCCTGGAGCTCTCGGGTCCGCTGAGCAACCGCTTTCTCCAAGCGAATATTTTGTTGCCTCTGCCCCTCTAACAGTTCATGTTCAACTTGCCTTCTTCGAACCTGCTGCCGAACAGTAAAAATCCCAACAATACCTATAATTATACCCAGCCTAACCAAAACAGACAGCACACTAAAAGCACCACCATAATATATACCAAATATATAATCCAGACAAAACCAAATACTCTCCACCCAGCTAAACACAAATAACACTAGAAGCATCTGACGATACGGATCTCCTGGAAGAGCACGATTCGACAGTGAAAATGGCCAAACCAAAAGCACGCACAGACTAAAATACGAACTAAGCACCCGAACAGCGTTGTCACTTATCAACCCTTGACCAAGTATAAGCAACGCGCTCAACGACACCGTCAACGCGTAAAACAGGCACCAAATTTTTCGCCGACTACGGTCAAGAAGGAAAAATGATGATACAAAGAAACTTATCAGCGAGATTTGCCAAGATGTCATACGTATCGCAAGCCCATGCTCACGCAACCCGCCAAATAATTGAAAGGAAATATAACCAACCTGCTCTGCTTGCATTATAAAAGCAGAGGATAGCCAAATAGCCAGAACCAAGGAAATCCAGTCCAAGCGCAACAGCAGCAGTGCCACCAATGCTATTACACATCCAAATAGCGCTGCATGTTGCGCCTGTTCAATATTGTCTTGAGCCAGAACAGCTCTCAATCCCCAGACGCGAAGCGAAAGCGTTGGTCGGCTGTCGCTCTCAACGCGAACCAACAAGTTCTGAGCCGCCCCCTCTAACGTCTCTATAGATAGTAAGTTACGTCGACTGTATACCGGACGTTTAGTCAACGGTATAGAGGGCCCCGCACTCCAGTGACCCAGGATTCTGGATGAGCTTTCATCTAGTTGGTAGACATCAATATTGCCTACTCGCCAAGGCGCTATCTCAAGCATCCGGTCAAGGCTTTGATCATCACGTACCTCCAACGCAACCTTTAACCACAAGACCGAATGGCGACGAGGAGACGCAAGACGCTCCTTCGTGGACTGCAACCACTCCTTAGATTCCAGGGCTTGCTCTGGAGTAAGCTTTTGCCCAGTTCCCTCTACGAAAGACAAGGATCTATCAGTAACGTCTAGGTAAGCCTCATGCACATTATTCTGTTCGAAGACAAACAGAGAGCAAAAAGCTAAAAGGAGCAATATCGCACCAAAAATAACAACATATGCACTACGAGAATCAGACAGCATCCTTTGCCACCACACTTCTACGAGATTGACGATACTGATTAGGAGTCATCCCATAGCGTTCGCGGAAAGCAGTAGAGAAGTTTGCCCCGCTCGTGTATCCAATTTCGAGCCCAATAGCCTGAGCAGTTAAACCAGTGTTACTGAGGAGTCGACATGCTTCTTTCATACGTTCCTCACGCAGAAACTCAAAAACCGTAACACCGACGCACTGTTTAAATGCTTCGTTTAGACGCTTAGTATTTGTACCCACTTGGATTGCTAGCTCAGCAAGCTCTGGTGTGAGACTCAAGTTTGCGACCAACAGATTCCTAGACGCTTGAAAGAGAATATTATCCAAGTTACGAACTTTTGGATTTATCCGCCCCGGCTCAATCTCCCGCCCACCCAAACGTCGCAGGTGTATCACTAGCCGTAGGCGTACCTCTTCCAGCCTGAAAGGTTTTACAATGTAGTCGACAGCACCAGAAAGTAGGCCTTGCACACGCTGGTCAGGCATTCCTGCACCAGTAAGGAATATCACTGGAATCTGCCGAGTCTCCGGGGAGGACTGCATTATTCGGCAACAGGTTAATCCATCACATATAGGCATCAGGATATCCATCAGCACAAGATCCGGATTGATCAACTGAACCTTTTTGAATGCATCCTGACCGTTGCTCGCCAAATAAACACGACATCCTTGCTGCTGCAAGAAGTCAGCGAGGAGCATACGCTCGCTATCTACATCGTCGACCACCAAGATACGCTGCCCCTCTAAAACATCTGGAGGTAGGTTTAATGTTACGATGGCGCACCTCCTATCTTTCCTGTCTGCTACTTAAAGTAGCACGAGTATCACTCCAACACGTCCCATCGCCGATCCAGATCACAACTTTTTCAAGAAATCGAGATGTCATGGGACCTTCCTGATGCAACCTTATCGCACGGTCTCTCGATTAGGTTCAACCCCCCATATCCGAGCTGTTCCGCAGAAAAAAATATTACCCTTAACCAAAGGATTTTAGCCCTCAAGCAAAAACTAAACGCCGGAGAGTCACAATAATCCTAATGACATTCAGAGCCTAGGCCGCCTTTGGAAGTTTGCGCAAACTGTAACAATATCGTCACAAATGCAGGTTGAGTCATAGCTGTAACGCTCGACATTACCGCCTACACACCCAGGGCGGAAAAACCTTGAAATGATTACCGAGCATTGAAACGAGAGAGGAAGACACAAGAGAGACTATATAATTACAAGAGTGCCTTCCTTACACCCTACTACGATGAGTCACGACATGAAAAAAAACATAAGCAGTCTTGACCTTCCAACTCTTGAGGCGCTCTCTGAGCCAGCGCTGCATACAGTCATAATCTTTGATGAGCTTGGCATCATTAAAGCCACCAATACTTCAATTCAACATGACTTCGGCTACACACCAGAAGAGCTGACAGGGCACAGTATTTCTTGCCTCATTCCTTCTGACCACAACGACAATCATGCTTCATCTTTAAAACGCCACAAATTTCGAGGCCACTACCCATTTCTTTCTGAGATGCAATATATTGATGCCGAACTTATGGGGAAGCGTAAAAATGGCTCAACTTTCCCAATGCACCTACATCTAACAGAGCTTTGCACCGTTGGCACTAAGACTTTTGTTGGCATCTGCCACGATATCAGCGAGCAGCGCCGTCACTCAGCGCGTCTGGCTCAACTTGCAACATATGACAATCTGACCGGATGCTTTAATCGACACCAATTGATAAACATCTTAGACAACGCATTAATCCACTGCAAAAACACCAACGAGCATTTAGCCGTTCTTTTTATAGACCTGGATAAATTCAAGCAAATAAACGACAACTACGGCCACACCGTTGGCGACAAAGTTCTCATCCAAGTAGTTAATCGATTTAGAAAAATATTGCGTTCTAGCGACAGTCTTGGTCGCATCGGAGGGGATGAGTTCATCGCCCTTATCATGTCAAGCAACGAACAAACTTTGACAGCAATCCCAAATCGCCTAATTCAAAGTCTGGAGGCACCGTTCACCATAAACGCTTTGCCACTACAAGTGTCGGCAAGCATAGGAATTAGCCTCTATCCACAACATGGTGAGACCAGCGACGACTTGGTTAGCGCCGCAGATATAGCCATGTACCAAGTGAAGTCTCGCAACTATCTGCACTACTGCTTATTTAGTAAAGATATGCGCACTCAATCAGAGCAGGCTTTTCAACTAGCCACTCGACTACGTGAGGCTCTGAGAAACGATAAGTTCGAGTTGCATTATCAGCTTCAGTTCGACCTTAACAATTGTACCCCATCAGGTTTAGAAGCCTTAATACGGTGGCGAGATGAAGAGAAGAACCTAATACTACCCAGCGATTTCCTTCCTCTTGCTCAAAAATACGGTTTGATTCCGGAGATCACCCGCTGGGTACTCCGACGTGCCTGCCAAGACAACGCACATCTCATCGAACATGGCATCCTCAATGTCCCTATAGGGGTAAACATAAGTGCTGCCTCATTCTGTAACTATGATTTCGTACGAATTGTGACCACTATTTGCGAGGACACGAAGTTACCTCTATCACGACTGGAGATTGAAATCACCGAGGATGTAGCTATGCACAATCTTGATCTCGTGACTCAACATTCGATAGCGCTACGAGAGAATGGCATCTCATTGGCCATGGATGATTTTGGCACCGGTCACTCATCTCTTAGCCGTCTCCGTAATCTGCGATTTCACAAGCTAAAGATTGATCGATCGTTCATCAAGGAGCTTTCGGAAAATCTAGCAGACCAGGAGATAGTCCGAGCGATATTGGGCGTAGCGCGCGCATTGGACATCCAAGTGGTTGCGGAAGGAATCGAAACTGAAGATCAAATTAAATGGCTTCGTGATAAAGGGTGTGCATATGGGCAAGGTTTTTGGTTTGCGCGCCCCATGCCGCTTGCGGAATTAACCCAATGGCTAACCGGCAATAGAGGCGCTTGCTCCGCAAGTACATTAGGACAAACAAAAACAGGCTTGTAATAGCCACCCATCAAAAGACTTAACTTGTCATAACTCACGAACACATTGGAGTAATACATGAATTTGCGCTCCCTCAAAATTGGCCTTCGCTCAGCCTTGATATTCTCAATCATAGGATTGCTTACGCTTACGATTGGCGTCACTGCAATTTACCAAACCAGAACCATGAACGAGGCAGCAAGCGAGATTAGTGAAGACTGGCTACCCGGGGTTATGGCTACTGGAGAAATGGGTAGTAACCTAGGCCGAATCCGGGCTCTTTCATTACGTGCCTTCATCTTAAATCAAGAGGAAGACCTGCAAAAGATAGAAGACCTAAAACAAAGGATGTCCACCGCTTTTACCAAATATGAAGAATCGATAAACAGCGATGATGAACGTAAGATCTTTGAAAATCTAAGCAGCGAATACGCTAAATATTTGCTCGCCCTTTCCAGGTTCCTGGAATTCCAGAAAGCTGACACCAAAGTAGCACATGAAATATTAAACAGCGAGCTATCCCCACAAGCAGATAAAACAATCATCGCACTTAATAAGCTGACCCACTTCAATTCAACTCAAGCCGACATCGCAATCGATGCTAGTCAAAATGCCTTCCTGGAAGCTCGGAACGCAATAATAATTACACTAGCAATAATTATTGCCGCAATGCTTATATCCTCAATGGCATTGACTCGCAGCATAACGCGCCCTCTATCTGAAGCTATCTCTATTGCTGAACGAATCTCCAGCAGCGACCTCACTCAAAATATATTAGTTAAAAATCATGACGAGCCTGGATTGTTGATTGCCGCCCTAAAAAAAATGCAAGACAACCTCAGGCAAACTATCCAGCGCATCGCAGTGTCTTCAGACCTGCTCGCCTCCGCCGCTGAAGAACTTCACAATGTTACTGAAGACACGAACCGCGGCCTTCACCAACAGAGCGCTGAGATTGAACAGGCTGCAACAGCAGTCAATCAGATGACTGCTGCAGTTGAGGAAGTTGCCTGTAACGCGGTCAATACTGCAGAAGCCTCTAAAGATGCAGATATTACAACTCGAGACGGTCATAACAAAGTAGAGCAAGCGCTGACATCTATCCAGCAGTTAGTTAATGACGTATCTACTACTTCTGATGAAATTGAGCAGCTAGCAAATCGAACAGCTGAAATCAATCAAGTGCTAGACGTTATCGGCTCGATAGCAGATCAAACAAACCTTTTGGCATTAAATGCCGCGATCGAAGCTGCACGCGCTGGCGAAGCCGGCCGTGGTTTCGCAGTAGTAGCTGATGAAGTCCGGGCTTTAGCACATCGCACTCAGGAGTCTACGGAAGAAATCGAGCAAATGATCGGTGGTATTCAGGCTAGAACCTCTCAGGCTGTTGATGCAATGCAAGCCAGCCAAAATCGCGCAAACAGCACCCTGCAGATCGCCCAAGCAGCTGGAAATGCACTTCATTTGATTTCACAGTCCATGTCAACTATTAATGAGCGTAACCTCGTGATTGCCAGTGCATCTGAGGAACAAGCTCAGGTCGCTAGAGAAGTTGATAGAAATCTAATAAACATCCGAGACCTCTCAGTGCAGACATCCGCAGGAGCGGATCAGACTAGTACTGCGAGCCAGGAACTGTCTCGCCTCGCGACTGACTTAAACAGCTTAGTGACCAGCTTTAAAGTTTAAACGTTCACGGAGGGTCTGATGCTAAAGACCCTCCATTAACCTCTGGCAGCACTATATTTATGACCGTCAGGGACCGCTGACCAGTATATAACTCTCTCGTACGAGGCAACCAGATGAGGCATGAATTTCAATCATCGCAGTTCATGGCATGGTCTGCAAAGTATATAAATCTCCAGACGCTCACCGAAGAGGACTATGATGCCGCTTTATATGAAGCACAGATTTTAAAAAATCTCGATTTGGTCTCTGAGGCTGAATGGATACGGATGGTTAAATTTGCAAATATTTTATTGTTGCGAGTACAAAATTAAATCTGATGGATTCGCGCTGAGACTACTGTTATTTCGATCGAGCAGAGGGAGATCCGCTACCTGATACCTATTCACGGCGCCAACTCTCCATAGGCCATCACATGCGCTTCCAATAAATTCCAAGCGCGTGGGTTACGCATTTTTTGCGGAAACCCAAATCCCACTTTGAGAGGGTGTACTCGGTTTCGAGAGGACACCCATGAAAATGCGGCTCCGAAAATTTCTGCCTATCGCCGCCGGGCTGCTAGCCCTAGGCGCCATCATTGCGCTCCAGCAGTACCAGCTCTCAACTCTATATAGAGCCCTGAATGAGGCTGCAGAGAAAACCTCTATCGACGCACTCCAGAATCGGGTAAGCGCGATCGATGATCTGCTGAACGCGGTATCAGGGAAACCCCTATGACCCTCATGGCCATGCGTGTACAACCAAGCCAGAGTCAGGAGTCTCCATGATCAGCCTGTATTTTTGCCGTGCGGGCATTATGTGGATGACTATTGGTGACAAGCGCTTCGCTATTACCTTGGACGATAATGAAAGCGCACGGGCACTCGCTCAGTTATTGCCCTTGACTTGGACATGACCGAACTCAACGCCAATGAGAAGTACGCGACCTTGCCGCAGCGGCTTCCTACCCGTGCGGCGAGGCCTGGCACCGTCCGCAATAGAGATCTGATGCTATACGGCAACGATACGCTGGTGATCTTCTACAAAACGTTTGAGTCAACCTACGCCTACTCCCGCCTGGGACGAGTTGATAACCCCGATCAGCTTATCGAGACTCTAGGGAAGGGGAATGTGTCCGTTCACTTCTCTATGGACTAGGTGGTGCATCGCTAGACCTGATGAGTGTCTGATACAAACCGTTTGCTGTCCTCCACGAACGGCAGCTATGGGTCGATAGCCGCCGATTGTAGGCGGCCATCGACGTCGGGTGCTCAAAAGAATACAACCGTCTGGCCGGGTCGACTGCATTCAGATGACCGTACGGAGGACACACCCTGATCAAGTGAGGTGCAATTTCCCGGTTAGCCTGCCCGTAATTTCTTGTTCAATTGCTCACACTCTTTGCGCGCAGCATCCCGCTGCTGATCCAGGTAAAGCGCCATATCGGCAATGTGAATGCCTCGGGCGCTCTTCTGGCTCGGTTCAAGTCGGGTGATGGGCAGCTTGATCTCCCCGGCCAGTACCTTGCGCTGGAATACGAGTGGTGTGAGGTGCGTGAAGTAGTCAGCGCATACCTGTTCGAGCGAGATAATTGCTAGGCCTTTGTACTGCGCCATCAAGACAAAGGCTGTGTTCACGCATAGCTTTCCTTTTGCTGCGAGCTTCGCACTGGGCTGTTGAGGCTGCGTCAAGATGCGGCACCGGTGCAGGGTGAGGCCGGAGAACAGGAAGTTGTTGTCGGTCTTTCTCAGGCCCGCAACTGCCCAAATCGGCGACCGATCAACAGCATTCAGTCAATGGTGCGTGTAGTCAGGCCCGCCGAGCGCCCGTAGTTGGTAGTCGTTGACGGCCTGGAACAGCGACTCAGCCAGGATCTTCAGACGCTCAATCTCTTCAGGCGGCGCGCCAAAATCCTTTGCTTCCTGGTAGCGTTTCAAGGCTTCTATCGCATCAGAGAAGGCCTGGTGATCTGGGAGAAGAACATTTGTCACATCTCGCTTCACAAGTCACTCCCCCGGCGTCAATGCAGGATGTGTGGTGCTTTACCGTGGATGATGAGCTGATGTTCGGTCACCAATCGATATCGTAAATCCGCGACCGTCCTGAAGAGTTCGATCTCTTCAGGCGGCGCACCATCTGCCTCAGCTTGCCGTAGGCGGCGCTGCGCATCGATCGCCTTTTGGATCAGATCCTCACCAGCTTCAGCCAGTCCCTCGATGGTTCGTTTCACGCCAATAACCTGTCAGGTTGACCGAAATAGTATAGAAGACCTGGTGCCGCGAAGAAATTCACCAAGGCTTGCCATTGACCCATAGCGGCCGTCGGCGAAAGCCCGCGTCTCTTTGCGCGCGACCCTGCTCAATTTATCGGAAAGGTTATTACTTATCGATAGGGATTCACAAAGTTCGAAAAAATGGCCTTCAAATCACTTGGACTATCAATGAATGCTATGCAGCGCACTAACAGATGAGCTCTGCACTTCAAGAAGAGACGGTTCGGTTTGCAGCATTGCCATCACATCTTTAGCACTTTTCCCATACCACCCCATCAGTTCTCTCAAATTCTGCACAAACTCCCCGTACTGAGGATCCACATCACTCTCGCCCACCAAAGCAGCATTATCAATTTCTCTTTCACCAGACACTGAAGCGGACTCCATCAGGACATAGTCGACATGCCAGCCCACGCCATCATCAAGCGGAATGCACCCGCGATGACGCCTAGCGCAATGACGCTTCCTGCCCAGATAGCGACTAGCCACAAAACACGCTGAGTCCAGGAAACATCCGCTTCCCTCTGATGCTGGGTACATTTACACATGAGCAAACTGCAGCATCAACATAGCCGCTGAAATCAGCACTATCGCACTCACAGCAAGCATCAGACCAAACCGAGCCACCAGACTTAAAATCGGCCCAGCAGATTGACCTTCCTGAACATTCACGCCACCGATCTTGCTCATAAATTTCGCTCCCCTCAAAATATCTGCAAAACTGACTACTACTCTCTCAACGCCCACTTGTAACACGACTTTCCTGAATCTTTCGCCTTGAGCATCGCCGAGTCCGCCGACAAAATTAAACCGCCAGCATCTTTACCATCCCGAGGAAACTCGGCAATTCCTATACTTACGCCTATTCGCAATTCCGGAAATTCTGCCATTAGGCTAGCGGTGGCGACGCCAAGAAGACGCTCGGAAAGCGCTTCAACTTCTGCGCCAGTAGCGTGAGCAAGCAATACGAACTCGTCGCCTCCTAACCGAGCCAAGACATCGCCGTCACGCACGCTTTCATTCCAGATATTCGCTACGGTTCTAAGTAGCTTATCGCCAACAGCGTGACTGTGAATATCATTGACCTGCTTGAATCCATCCAAATCCAGATATAAAAGCGACAGGGCACTCCTTTGTCTGGCCGCCAGATGCAACGCGTCATTCAGAGCAATTTCGAATCCCCTGCGATTGACCAACCCGGTCAACAGATCATGCTCTGAAGCGTACGCCAAAGTCGACATCAAATTGGATCTCGCTTTCATAGTGTTATGCAACTTTGAGGCAAAAACGATCAAAAACACCAGTTGGGTTACGCTGACCATAACACCAGGCACGAACCATGAGAAATGGCCCATCGTCAAACGCTGCCCCTGCAACCAAAGAAAGAGGAGCATCCCTGTCATAGTCATCCATGATAGCAAAGAAGCGACGAGAAACGCATTGAACCTATGACGAAGGTCGCGCACCAGATTCGCTCGCCTATCTTTCAAAGCAGGGCCCTCAATGGACATTGTTTTGTAAACAACCATCAACCACCGCCAACAACAAACAAACATAGATGGCGATGAAATTTAATTCACATATACAACCCAACAGAGAACTCGAGCAGGTCTGGTGTGATGGTTTTCTTTGCAGAGAGAAGCTATAGCAGAACACATCATTCGTCTAATCGACAGTTTCGAACAGCCAATAAACACCTTCGATTAGAGCTTACCCACAATACCTTATCGACCATTTCTATCATTCAGTCATAAATTCTCATTGGACGCCAGGCCCGAGTCATCTTAATGTACCTTGTAAAAGCAATAGCGTTAGTGGCGTTCTATCGGTCTTCGCCTGGCGAGGCTGGGCTATTCTTGAAAAGCTCTCCCACTCACTCCCTAGCCAGGCCGCACTATGGACATCAAGCAGCTCAAGTTCTTGATCGCGCTGGACCAGACCCGCCATTTTGGCCAGGCGGCTGCGCTTTGCCACATCACTCAGCCGACCCTCTCGATGCGTCTGCGCAATCTTGAGGACGAACTGGACTTGGTACTGGTAGCCCGTGGCAAGCGTTTCGAGGGCTTCACCGAGGCCGGAGAGCGCGTATTGAGTTGGGCCCGTACGCTTTTGGCTGCCTATGATGGTCTGCAGGCTGAAGCAGCGAGCTGTCGAGGGCAGACCGTTGGTAATCTGCGTGTCGGGATGGTACCGCTATCCAGCTTCAACCCCGTGCTTTTCCTCAAACCGTTGGCTCAGCGCTATCCTGAACTTCACTTCCAGATGTCATCCCTGAGCTCCGAGCAAATCACCGATGGCTTGAGCCGCAACCAGCTCGATTTGGGTATTTGTTATCTGGATCAAATAAACCCGAACTATTTCGAAGTCATCGCGCTGGGCATCACCAGTATGGGGCTGTTGTACGACACGCGGCACTTTCAATTTCAGTCGCCTGAGCTTTCATGGGAAGCCGTCAGCAACGTGCCCCTTGGGCTACTCTCGCAGGGTATGCATTATCGCCAGGCGGTCGATCTCAGCTTCCGAAGCCGAGGGCTCAATCCGCAGTCGATGCTAGAAAGTGACTCCACGTACATGCTGATCCAGGCGGTATGCGCCGGTATGTGTTGCGCAATCATGCCGCTGCAGTACGGCATGGAAGATCTGAGCGAGCACCTCTGCATTTCGCCTATATCCGGCGGCAACGTCCATGCGCCTATTGGCTTGGTACTGCGAAAAACCGAGCCGCACTCGGCACTTGCCGAACAATGTTTTGCTGAAATCAAGGCTCTTCTGAGCGCACACAGTTAGCTTGCCCCTCATTCGTCGTTGCGCGCCCTAGCGCCGCTAATGACGTTAGAAAAAACCGGAACTCAATTCAAATAGGCGGCCACCAGCAACGGTCACTGCCTGTTTCCTAAATGCACACGCACCGACATAGGCAGAGCCAAATACTTTCTGGGATCAGGCGATCCCATGTCCGATGCAAGCATAAAGCCTGTTCATTGAATATGTCTTCCAGCTTCCCCCCAAACCATGAGCGAGGTCTGAAATGTGCGTCATCCTGCAAGACAAGGCAATAAACTGTAACACGCTAATCGACTCAATCCATATTCGGGCTCAGGGGCTGGGAGCGCTTGTGACGTTCATTGGCTACGTCCGCGACCTGGGTTTGACCGCGACAGGCGTCAGCGAATTATTTCTGGAACACTACCCAGGCATGACTGAAAAAAGCCTAGAGTCGATAGTTGCCGCTGCTGGCCAACGCTGGCTGTTATTAGATGTTGTCGTGACGCACCGGGTCGGTGTAATCCCTGTAGGCGACCCCATTGTACTCGTCGGAGTTGCTACCCTTCACCGTCAGGATGCCTTTGACGCTTGTGCATTCATCATGGACCAGTTGAAGAGTTGCGTGCCGTTCTGGAAGCGCGAACATAGCCAAACCGGCGCACACTGGGTGGACGCACGCGAAAGCGACGCTCATGCCGCCACACGCTGGCAATAGTTTCGGCGTTAGGCTTTGTACGAAAAGTGCCTGCGCGACGATCATGCTGCGTTGAAAACAGGCTCGGAATGCTCATTTGCAACCAGCAAACTCCGCTTCCTCGCCTGTTTTCGCCTTGCCTGATCGCCGCTCGGCGACTTTTCGTACAAACCCTAAGACAGCAGACAAAGCATCGCAAACAGCCACGCCTCTGCAAGGTCCGTAGACCCCGAAGAGGCGTGGCTGACCACTCAACAATTAATGATAGGCATCCCCCGGCTGCACCTTGCCGCGGAACACGTGGTAGCTCCAGAAGGTGTAGGCCAGGATGATCGGGATGATGAACAGCGCCCCGATCAACGCGAACAGCTGGCTGGTCAGCGGCGCGGCGGCCTGCCACAGGGTCAGACTCGGCGGCACGATATTCGGCCAGATGCTGATCGCCAGCCCCAGGTATCCAAGGAACACCAGCCCCACCACGGCAATGAACGGTAGGTGCGAGTGGCGCTTGCGCAGGGTCTTCTGGATGACCACCACGGCCACCACCGCCAGCACCGCGATCAGTGCCGAGCGCAGCCAATGGCTGGCACCGAACCAGCGCTGGGCGATGTCGTCATGCAGCCAGGCGGTCCAGGCGCAGATCACCACGATCACCAGCGCCAGCAGGTAGGTCAGCGGACGGCTGTAGTGGCGCATGCGCGACTCGAGCATGCCATCGGTCTTGATCAGCAGCCAGGTGCTGCCCAGCAGCGCGTAGGTCAGCAGCAGGCCGACGCCGCAGAACAGCGGGAACGGCGCCACCCAGTCCCAGCCGCTGCCGGCGAACTGTCGGTCCACCACCGCGATGCCGCTGATGTAGGTGCCGATGGCCACGCCTTGGAAGAAGGTCGCCAGCACCGAGCCGCCGATGAACGCCTTGTCCCACAGGTGACGCTTGTTCGGGTGGGCCTTGAAGCGGAACTCGAAGGCCACGCCGCGAAAGATTAGCCCGGCCAGCACCAGCACCAGCGGCAGGTAGAGGGCCTCGAGGATCACCGAGTAGGCCAGCGGGAAGGCGCCATACAACGCCGCCGCGCCGAGCACCGCCCAGGTCTCGTTGCCGTCCCACACCGGTGCCACGGTGTTCATCATTACGTCGCGATCGCTGGAATCACTGATCAGCGGGAAGAGAATCCCCAGCCCAAGATCGAAGCCGTCCATGATCACGTACATCATTAACCCGAAGGCGATGATCACGCCCCAGATGACCGAAAGGTCGATACCTTGAATTGCCATGTGCCTACTCCTTCTCAGTCGGCGACGGACAGCGGGCGACGCGCGGTGGCCAGCGATTCCGGTTGGTCGGGGCTCGGCAGTGCCTCGTGCGCAATCGGGCCCTTGCGCACCAGGCGCATCATGTAGCCGATCCCCACGGTGAACACCGAGAAGTAGATGACCACGAAGGTCGCCAGGGTGATGCTCATCTGCACGGTGCTGTGGTTGGAGGCCGCTTCAGTGGTGCGCAGCATGCCGTAGACCACCCAGGGTTGACGGCCCACTTCCGTGGTGAACCAACCGGCCAGCAGGGCGATCAGCCCCGACGGCCCCATCAGCAGGGCGAACCAGAGAAAGGCACGGTTGCGGTACAGCGCGCCGTTGCGACGCAGCACCAGGGCAAGCAGCGCGCAGGCTAGCATCAGCATTCCGAGGCCGGCCATGACCCGGAAGCTCCAGAAGATGATCGTAGAGTTGGGACGGTCTTCCTTGGCGAAGCTCTTGAGCGCCGGGATCTGCTTGTCCAGGCTGTGGGTGAGGATGAGGCTGCCCAGGTACGGCACTTCGAGGCTGTAGCGGGTGGTTTCGGCGGCCATGTCCGGCAGGCCGAACAGCACCAGCGGCGAGGCTTCGCCCGGCTTGTTCTCCCAGTGGCCCTCGATGGCGGCGATCTTCGCCGGCTGGTGCTCCAGGGTGTTCAGGCCATGGGCGTCACCGACCACCACCTGCACCGGCGTTGCCACCAGAATCATCCACATGCCCATCGACAGCATCTTGCGGATCTGCGGCGTATTGCGCCCGCGCAGCAGGTGCCAGGCCGCCGAGGCCGAAACGAAGAACGCGGTGGAGAGGAACGCGGCCAGCGCCATGTGCGCAAGGCGGTACGGGAACGACGGGTTGAAGACGATCTTGAACCAATCCAGCGGCATTACCCGGCCATCGACGATCTCGATGCCCTGCGGAGTCTGCATCCAGCTGTTCGAGGAGAGAATCCAGAACATCGAGATCAGCGTACCGATGGCCACCATCACCGTGGCGAAGAAGTGCAGCTTGCGCCCCACCCTGCCCCAGCCGAACAGCATCACGCCGAGGAAGCCCGCTTCGAGGAAGAACGCGGTAAGCACCTCGTAGGTGAGCAACGGCCCGGTCACGCTGCCGGCGAAGTCGGAGAAGCGCGCCCAGTTGGTGCCGAACTCGTAGGCCATGACCAGGCCCGAGACCACGCCCATGCCGAAGTTGACGGCGAAGATCTTCGACCAGAATTTGTAGAGGTCCTTGTAGACCGAGTGGCCGGTTTTCAGCCAGCAGCCTTCGAGCACGGCCAGGAAGCTGGCCAGGCCGATGGTGATGGCCGGGAAAATGATGTGGAACGAGACCGTGAAGGCGAATTGTAGCCTTGCCAGGTCCAGTGCACCCAGATTCGACATGACGATATCCTTGTGGACAGACAGGTCCCTCCCAGGCGGCGGCCAGTAAGGCGCCGCATACCCGGGGGCCTGCAGTCGATTGATTTGAACGGTCGAGAGTTATGCGCTGACGGCGTGAATCAAGGCATCCGTTTGCGCGTGCTCGAGGCGAATAGCGACGAACTTCGAGGTCGGCGTAAAGGTCTGGTCGCCGTAGCTTTCCAGCGGTACCAACGGGTTGGTCTCCGGGTAGTAGGCGGCCGCCTGGCCGGCTGGGATGTCGTAGGCCACCAGGGTGAAGCCGCTGACCCGACGCTCCAGGCCGTCTTCCCACAGCGACACCATGTCCACCTTGTCACCGGGCGCGAAGCCCAGCCGCAGAATGTCGGCCGCATTGGCGAAGACCACTTCGCGCAGGCCGAACACACCGCGGTAGCGGTCGTCCAGGCCATACAGGGTGGTGTTGTACTGGTCGTGCGAACGCAGGGTCTGCAAAATCAGGTCAGGCTTGTCGCCACGGGCGAGCACCGCTTCGTTGACCAGTTGTGCGGGCAGCTGGGTAGCGGTGAACTGCGCCTTGCCGCTGGCAGTGTTCCACTCACGCTCGGCGGCGGCGTTGCCTAGGTAGAAACCGCCAGGATGCTCCAGGCGCGCGTTGAAATCGGTGAAACCGGGGATGGTATCGGCGATCAGGTCGCGGATACGCGCATAGTCGGCCACCACCCAGTCCCAGTCGATAGGCCGGTCACCCAAGGTGGCCTTGGCCATGCCGGCGATGATCGACGGTTCCGAGCGCAGCAGTGGAGAGCGCGGTTTCAGCTGGCCATGGGAGATGTGCACCATGCTAAAGGTGTCTTCCACGGTGACGCCTTGCGGCCCTTCGGCCTGGATATCGATCTCGGTGCGGCCCAGGCACGGCAGGATTAGCGCATCGCGGCCGGTGACCAGGTGCGAGCGGTTGAGCTTGGTCGAGATATGCACGGTCAGCTCGCAGTTGCGCAGCGCCGCGTGGGTGCGTGGGGTGTCCGGCGTAGCCTGGGCGAAATTGCCGCCCAGGGCAATGAACACCTTGGTGCGGTGCTCCTCCATCGCCTGGATCGCCAGCACGGCGTTGTGCCCATGGCCGCGCGGCACCTCGATGCCGAAGCGACGCTGGATGTTGTCCAGCAGCCAAGTCGGTGGCTTCTCGTCGATGCCCATGCTGCGGTCGCCCTGCACGTTGCTATGACCGCGCACTGGAGACAGACCGGCGCCCGGGCGGCCGACGTTGCCGCGCAGCAGTTGCAGGTTGACGATCTCCTGCACGGTCGGCACCGAGTGGCGATGCTGGGTGACACCCATGGCCCAGCACATGATCACCCGCTCGGCCTTGCGGTACATGCGCGCGGCCAGCTCGATCTCGGCCTTGCTCAGGCCCGATTGCTCGACGATGTGCTCCCAGGAGGTAGCGTCCACCTGCGCTAGGTAGTCGTCCATACCATGGGTGTGGGCCTTGATGAAAGCGTGGTCGAACACCGGCGGCATGCCGTTGGCCTGGGCCTCGCGTTCCCACTGCAGGAGGAACTTGGCCATGCCACGGATGGCCGCCATGTCCCCACCCAGGGCCGGGCGGAAGTACGCGGTGTTGGTCGGTTCGGAACCGTTGCTAAGCATTTCGAACGGGTGCTGCGGGTGCTGGAAGCGCTCCAGGCCACGCTCCTTGAGCGGGTTGAAACACACCACCTGGGCGCCGCGCTCCACCGCCTCGCGCAGCGGTTCGAGCATGCGCGGGTGGTTGGTGCCGGGGTTCTGGCCAATGACGAAGATAGCGTCGGCCAGCTCCAGGTCGTGGAACACCACGGTGCCCTTACCCACCCCTACGGTGCTGGACATGCCCAGGCCGCTGGCCTCGTGGCACATGTTCGAGCAGTCGGGGAAGTTGTTGGTGCCATAGGTGCGCACGAACAGCTGGTAGAGGAACGCCGCTTCGTTGCTGGCCCGGCCCGAGGTGTAGAAGTCGGCCTGATCGGGCGACTCGAGTTTGTTCAGATGCTTGGCGACCAGGGCGAAGGCCTCTTCCCAGCTGATCTCGACGTAATGATCGGTGCTGGCATCGTAGCGCATCGGGTGGGTCAGGCGGCCCTGGTATTCGAGCCAGTAGTCGCTTTGTTCGAGCAAGGCGCTGACGCTGTACCTGGCGAAGAAGTCGGGGTCGACCGAACGGCCGGTGGCCTCCCAGTTGACCGCCTTGGCGCCGTTCTCGCAGAACTTGACCATACCGTTCTCGGGTGACTCGCCCCAGGCGCAGCCCGGGCAGTCGAAGCCGTTGTTCTGGTTGGTCTTGAGCATCGCACGGACGTTTTTGACGGCGTTCTCGCTGCCCAACCAGGCCTTGGTCACGCCCATCAGCGCGCCCCAGCCGGCGGCCGGTCCGTTGTAACTTCTAATATGTTCTTCGTCGCTCATCAGGATCACCCTTGGTCGCGGCAGGCTAATTAACAAGTTCAAAGTTTCAAGTTGTTCAAACCATCAACTTCGACACTGCTGACCTGTACAGGCTATTTTTGCGATGCACTAGCGTCAAATTGAAAGTAATTAACACTTCATCGGTAATCTCTATCACCCGGTCGTGATAGAGATTACTGATCAACTGGTCATTAAATATGATTGGACGCTGTTACCCGCACTTCTTAGGCTGCTGCCGCGCCTGAACTTCCGCACCCGGCCGCCTTATGAACCCGCAGGTATTTACATGATCGTCCATGCCAAACCCAACCTGCTAAACGTGCTGATCACCCTCAAGGGTTCGATTGCCCGGCGCATCGCCCGCCGCACCCTGATGGTCAGCGTGCTGGCTTCGCTGATCGTGCTGGTGGAGACCCTGCACCCGGCGTTCTACTCGAAGGTCAACGCCACCCCCTTCACCCTGCTAGGCATCTCGCTGTCGATTTTCATGAGTTTTCGCAACAACGCCTGCTACGACCGCTGGTGGGAGGGCCGCAAGGCCTGGGGCCAGGTGGTCATCGAGGTGCGCTCGTTCATCCGTGCCAGCTGCGTGATCGCTAACCCCGAGCAGCGCGCACAGCTGCTGCGCGGGCTGTGCGGCTACACCCATGCGCTGAGCGCGCGGCTGCGGGGCGAGGACGAGCTCAAGGCTGCGACCCCATGGCTGGACGATGCCGCCAGCCTGCCGCCGCACAACCTCAGTGACGGCATCTTGCAAGCGCTAGGCGCACGCATTTCGCGCCTGGCCCAGTACCAGCAGATCAGCGAATGGCGCTACGTGACCCTGGAGCAGCGCCTGAAAGGGCTGTCCGAGGCACAGGCGGCCTGCGAGCGGATAAAGGCCACGCCGCTGCCGTTCCCCTACACCTTGCTGCTGCACCGCACCATCTACCTGTTCTGCCTGCTGCTGCCGTTCGCCATGGCCGAGCCGCTGGGCTGGCTAGCGCCGCTCTTCACCGCCATCGTCAGCTACACCTTCTTCGGCCTGGACGCCATCAGCGACGAACTGGAAGACCCGTTCGGCCGCGACGAGAACGACCTGCCCCTGGACGCAATCGTGCGTACCGTCGAACGCGACGTGCTCGGCGCCCTGGGCTGCACCGAGCTGCCACCGACGCTACAGCCGGTAGACCACATCCTCAGCTGAGCCCCCTCACCCTGCCCGACCCGGCCAGTCTCCCTGGCCGGTGGCTTTGGCGTGCGCGTCAACTCATCACAACAAAGGAGCAGCCCCATGCAACGCACTACCCTGTCCGTGGCCGTATCCTTGGCCACCTTGGCCGGCCTCGCACCCTTGTGCAGCCAGGCCGCTGGTTTCATCGAGGACAGCAAGGCCAGCCTGACCCTGCGCAACTTCTACATTGACACTGATAACCGTAACGGCAGCACCGCACCGAGCAAGCAGAACGAATGGGGCCAGGGCTTCATGCTCAACTACGCCTCGGGCTACACCCAGGGCGCGGTCGGTTTCGGCGTCGACGCCCTAGGCCTGCTGGGCGTGCGCCTGGATGGCGGCGGCAAGGTCAGTAAGGCCAACGTCGAGCGCCAGCCCGGCACGATCTTCCCGCTGGAGCACGATGGTTCGGCAGTGAACGAATTCAGCAGCCTGGGCCTAACCGCGAAGATGCGCATCGCCCACAGCGAGCTGCGCTACGGCACCCTGCAGCCGAAGTTGCCGGTGGTGGTGTCCAACGACGCGCGCCTGCTGCCGCTGACCTATGAAGGCGCCCAGCTGACCTCCAACGATATCGCCAACCTGACCCTGACCGCCGGCCAGCTGGAACACACCCGCGGGCGCAACTCCACCGACCTGCGCGCCATGAGCATCGCCGGGGCCAACGGCAGCATGGCCAAGAGCCGCGACAGCAACCACTTCTACTTCGCTGGCGCCGACTACAAGGCCAGCAAGCAGTTGTTACTGCAGTACTACTACGGTGAGCTGGACGACTTCTACCAACAACACTTCTTCGGCCTGGTGCGCAACCTGCCGCTAGGGCCGGGCAACCTGAAGACCGACCTGCGGGTGTTCCTCAGCGACAGCGACGGCAAGAACGCCAGCGCCGCCGGGCGCAAGGACAACTACCTGAGCAGCGGCTACTACGGGGGCAACGTGACCAAGGGCGAGGTGGACAACCAGGTGTACAGCGGCATGTTCACCTACAGCTTGAGTGGGCACAGTCTGGGCACGGGGTATCAGGTACTGACGGGCCAGAGCGACTTCCCCTATCTGAACCGTGGCGATGGCGAGGGCACCAGCACCTACCTGGTCACCGATGCGCAACTGCTAAAGTTCAACCGAGCAGGAGAGCGCACCTGGCTGGCGCGTTACACCTACGACTTCGCGGCGGTCGGGGTAGCGGGGCTGAACTTCAGCGTGCTCTATCTGAAGGGGGACTCGATCGACACGGCCTATGCCGACCATGGTGAGTGGGAGCGTGATATCGCGCTGAGCTATGTCACGCCGTCCGGGCCGTTGAAGGGGCTGGGGGTAGCTTGGAAAAATGCCAGCCTGCGCAGTGGCCTACCTGCTGGAGCTATGGCGGGATCCGCGACGCAGCGGGATCAGGATGAAAATCGGTTGATCGTCAGCTACACGTTACCGTTGCTTTAATCCGATGAGTCGCCCGGCGAGGTCGTGATGGGCTGCTGTTGATGTGCCTGCCCGTAGCGACTCGCCAACTGACACAGCCAGCGCTAACCCACCACATCATCAAAGGAAATGAAATCGAGCACATCGCCCGCCTCGAAAGTTTCCCCCGCTGGCACTTCCAGCAGCCCGTGCGCCTGCGCGGCGCTAAGCAAGGTCGCGGAACTCTGGCTCTCCAGTAACCGCGCCCTTCCTCCATCGAGGCGCACCCGCAGGTACTCCTGGCGTTTGCCTGCCTTGGGCCAGGCAAATCCTGCCACCACCGGCATCCGCATGGGTTCTACCCGTGCAACACCCATTCGAGCTAGAAGGTAGGGCCGCGCCAGCAGTAGGAACGTGACCAGAGCCGACCCTGGGTTGCCTGGCAGTCCCAACAACGGTATGGCACCGAAATGCCCAAAGGTGAAGGGCTTGCCCGGCTTGATCGCCAGCTTCCACAGCTTCACCTCGCCAGCCTCACGCAACAGCGCGCCGATGCAGTCGGCATCCCCGACTGACACACCCGCACTACTGATGATCAGCTCGGCACCTTCGGCCCCGGCCAGCGCCGTGCGTAGCAGCACTGGATCGTCTGGCACACAGCCCAGGTCGATCACCTCGCACCCTAGCCGTTCGAGCAACGTCGCCAACACCACCCAGTTGCTGTCGTAAATCTGCCCCGGCCCCAGCACCGCGCCCTCGCCCGCCAACTCGTCACCGCTGGAGAGCAGCGCGACCCGTGGCCGGCGCAGTACCGGCACCTGGGCAAAACCCTGTGACGCCAGCAAACCGAGGGCAATCGGGCTGAGCACCGTACCCGCCGCCAGCAAAGGCGCCCCAGCACGGATCTCGTTGCCTTGCGGACGTATATTGTCGCCACGGCGCAATGCGTCGAGCGAACGCATCCGCCCTTGCGCGTCGACCTCACAGTTCTCCTGCAACTGCACGCAGTCAGCCCCGGCGGGCACCGGCGCCCCGGTAAACACCCGCGCACAGGTACCGGCCTGCAGCGGCTCGGGAGCCTGCCCGGCGAAGACCGTCTGCGACACCGGCAATGGCTGCGCCACCAGGTCGTCCACGCGCAACGCGTAACCGTCCATGGCACTGTTGGCCCAGGGCGGCAAGTCGATCGCTGCGCACAAGTCCTCGGCCAATACCCGGCCGTCGGCCCCACGCAATGCCACCTGCTCGACGGCGGTGAACGGCTCGGACCTGGCCAGGGCCAGTAGCTGGCGCAGCGCCTCGTCCACCGGCATTAGCCCACTCACGAGCGCGTCCCGCATAGGTTAGCTGCCTTCAGATGCGGCACGAAATTGCACGGACGGTGCCGTGCGTCCAGTTGCTCGACCAGGATGCCCTCCCAAGCGGTGCGGCAGGCACCAGTGGAACCCGGCAGACAGCAGACCAGTGTGCCATTGGCCAGGCCCGCCAGGGCGCGGGTCTGTACTGTGGAAGTGCCGATATCGAGGATCGACAAGGCGCGGAACAATTCACCGAAACCGTCGATATGCTTGTCCAACAGGCAACTGACCGCCTCCGGCGTGCTGTCGCGCCCGGTGAAACCGGTGCCACCGGTAATCAGCACAACCTGTACGCCCTCGTCGGCGATCCAGCCGGCCACCTGTGCACGGATTTTGTACAGATCGTCTTTGAGCAACGCCCTGGCCACCAGGCGGTGGCCCATATCCACCGCGCGACTGGCCAGCAGCTCGCCGGAGGTGTCGGTTTCGAACGTGCGGGTATCGCTGACCGTCAGCACGGCAATATTCAGTGGGACAAATACAGCATCGGGTTTAGCACTCATATCCTGGCACTCTGATAATTCGACAATGCGATCAAGAAACTAGAGCGTTATCGACATCACGTCCAATCGATAATACTCAATATATCATAAGCAATCTCTATCACCTTCCATCATCAATCCCCTCTATCACTTATTCGTAATTTCTCATTGGACGACATTTACTCTTCGCCTTACTTTGTGCCGCCCTGAAGCCTGGCCTCATTCATACATTAAAGCGCCATGCATCGCTGTTCTCGCTTTTTAAATCAATTGGCAAGGCGACCCATGGATATCAAACAGCTTAAGTTCCTGATTGCCCTGGACCAGACCCGACATTTCGGCCAGGCCGCTGCTTTGTGCCATATCACACAGCCGACCCTGTCGATGCGCCTGCGCAACCTGGAGGACGAACTAGGCCTTATGCTGGTGACTCGTGGCCAGCGTTTCGAGGGTTTTACCGAAGCCGGTGAACGCATTCTGGCCTGGACTCGCACTCTGCTGGCAGCCTACGACGGCCTGCAGGCCGAAGCCGCCAGTTGCCGTGGACGCATTGTCGGCAGCCTGCGCATCGGTATGGTGCCGCTGTCCAGCTTCAACCTGATGGACTTGCTCAAACCACTTACCGACAGCTACCCGCAACTGCAGGTGCAGCTGTCATCGCTGAGTTCGGAACAGGTTACTGACGGCCTGAGCCGCAACCAGCTCGACCTTGGCATCTGTTATCTTGACCAGATCAATCGCAGTTACTTCGACGTGATCGAGTTGGGCGCCACACGCATGGGCCTGTTGTACGACACTCGGTGGTTCGCTTTCGACAGCCCATGCCTGACCTGGGAATCCCTGGCCGGTCTTCCGCTGGGGCTGCTGTCCCAAGGTATGCACTATCGCCAGTCCATCGACCTAAGCTTTCGCAGCCGAGGGATCCACCCTCTTTCGATCCTCGAAAGCGACTCCACCTACCAGCTGGTTCAGGGCGTCTGCGCTGGTCTTTGCTGCGCGATCATGCCGCTGGACCACGGCCTGGAAGGTCTTAGCGAACACATCCACATCCATCCGATCAGCGATGCCAGCATCCGTGCCCCATTGGGTCTGCTGCTTCGTCGCAGCGAACCGCGCTCGGCCCTGGCACAGCAGTGCTTCGCCGAAGCCCGCCTGCTGCTGTGCCCGCCGGCGCAGCCCTCTCCCCAGCCCCTGGAACTCTCATGAACGATACCGCCGCCTCTCCCGACGCCTTGACCCACCTGGACAGCCGCGGCCATGCGCACATGGTCGATGTCAGCGACAAACCCGACACCCGCCGGGAAGCCACAGCCGAAGCCTGGGTACGCATGAAGCCGGAAACCTTGGCCCTGATCAGTGCCGGCGGCCATCCCAAGGGCGATGTCTTCGCGGTGGCGCGGATTGCCGGGATCATGGCCGCCAAACGCACCCACGAACTGGTCCCGCTGTGCCACCCGCTGCTGCTGACCGCCGTCAGCGTCGAGCTCAAGGCGGTGGCGCCGGACTCGGTGCGGATCATCGCCAGCGTCGCGCTCAACGGTGCGACCGGCGTCGAGATGGAAGCGCTGACCGCCGCCAGCGTGACCGCCCTGACCCTGTACGACATGTGCAAGGCCGTCGACCGCAGCATGCAGATCGACTGGCTGCGCCTGCTGCGTAAGTCCGGCGGGCGCTCAGGGCTATATCAGGCCGAGGTGGCACCATGATCCAGGTGCACTACTTCGCCCGTTACCGCGAGCTGCTGGGCAGCGACGGAGAAGCCGTGGCCTGGGAGCCCGCGCTGGCCAGCCTGCGTGACCTGCGCGAGCGGCTGGCCGGCCGCGGTGGCCCATGGGCGCAAACCCTCGGCCAGACCAACCTCATGTGCGCACGTAACCAGGAACTGTGCACATTGGACGAGCCGTTGCGCGACGGTGACGACATCGCCTTCTTTCCCCCCGTCACCGGGGGTTAGGCCCTTACACACCGGGTGAGCGATCACTGGACTGAGACCATCATCGTTATGGCTCTACGGCTATCGCAAAATTCACGATGGCCTGCGAGAGCTTGGAGAGACATGAGGTCGAAATCGAGTCGGTCGCTTGATGCAAGCAGAGGGGCTGCGTTCACAAACGGGCTATCGCCGTCGCCCAGGATTTTATTGCGGAAAGCCAACGGTAGCCTCGCCCAATCACCTTGCCCGGCAGTTCAAGGTCAGTGAGCCGAACAAGGTCTGGGTGACAGATATCACCTACATCCGTACTTACGAAGGGGGCTGTACCTGGCTATCGACGCGATGCTGATGGCCGTGTGGCGGCATAAACCAAAACAGGAAGTGATGATTCACTCAGACCAGGGTAGGCAGTTCAGCAGCTCAGACTGGCAAAGCTTCCTGACGGATAACAATGTGGTCAGCAGTATGAGCCGGCGAGGAAACTGCCACGACAACGCGGTTGCAGAGAGTTTTTCCAGCTATTAGAGCGGGAGCGAATCCGACGAAGAATCTAGGGAGCGCGCGAAGAGGCCCAGAGTGATATTTTCGATTGCATCGAGATGTTTTATAACCCTAAATGCCGGCACTGCAGCGTTATGCAGCTATCGCCAGTAGAGTATGAGAAACGCTACTTCCTGAGCTTGGGTAGTATCTAGGAAACCAGGGGTGTTTCACTATCCTTGATGCAAGCTTGAAACATCAGAATATCGCCGCGCATTCAATGAGCCGAATAATATGGGCAGCGCGACCTGCATCACAGCTGGCTGAGGGTAAGTGCCTCATTGATGACATCTATCAACTCATCCAGTCTATTGATTTGACTGCGTCAAATTGCCCCAGATAATTTGCAGCCCTGTCTGAGGTTAATCCAGAGCGTGCACGTTGTCTTGCCCCTGAATTGAGCCCCACTGCTTCACCTCACTCCCCTGTCCAACCCCGACCTGCGGCATCGCCTTGCGTCCTTGCCGCCGCTCCCGCGTTTGAGTTGCAAAAATGTCCGTCAATGCACCGCCCCGGATCACCGAGCTTGTCATCGAAGCCGGTGCCAAGAAAGCCCTCTTGTCCACCCGTGCGACCCTGATCCTGGGGTTCCTCGCCGGCGCGTTCATCTCGCTGGGTTTCCTCCTAGCCATCCACGTCAGCACCATGATTCCAGCGCCATGGGCTTCCTTCGGTACCTTGCTGGGTGCGGCGGTATTCCCCATCGGCCTGATCCTGGTAATCCTAGCCGGTGGCGAGCTACTCACCGGCAACATGATGAGCCTGCCGTTGGCCATGTTCGCCGGGCGCATCGGCCTGGGCGCGGTAACGCGCAACTGGTTGCTGGTGACCTTGGCCAACCTGTTGGGCGCATTGTTCGTCGCCTACTGTTTCGGCCACCTGCTAGGGCTGACTGAAGGTCCCTACCTGGGCAAGACCCTTGCGGCCGCTAGCAGCAAGGTCAACGCCGACTTCCTTCACGCTTTCGTCTCCGGCATCGGCTGCAATTGGCTGGTGTGCCTGGCGGTATGGTTGTCATATGCCAGCCGCGAAGTGAGCGGCAAGATCCTCGGCATCTGGTTCCCGATCATGGCTTTCGTCGCCATCGGTTTCCAGCATGTGGTTGCCAACATGTTCCTGATTCCGGCAGCGATCTTTGCCGGGTACTTGAGCTGGGGGCAGCTGGCGGAGAACCTGTTGGCGGTGTTTCTGGGGAATGCTGTGGGTGGGGCGATCTTCGTGGGGCTGGCGTATTACGTGTCCTACGGTGCGCCTTTGCAGGAAGCGTGCGAGGTGCGGTAAAGCATCGTGATCAGGCACGCTTGTACAGATGATGCGCTCCCTGCACAAGTGTGCTTCACCGCTCAAAACCTGATGCTAGGCATCCCCTGGCTCACGGCGCCTCCCGGGGGCTGTCTTCCAAGCCTGCGCACTGGCTTACCAACCGCTTGATATTTCACTCAAGTTGATAAGACTGGGCGCCGGTACCGGCTAATCCCCCACCCTTTACTATCAGGTACTCATCACGAATGGGGGTACTATTGAAATAGCTTTGCAGAATCTCAAGGGTGCCTTCCGCGTAGCGTACTTGCGCTGACAGCGACGTACCGGACATATGTGGTGTCATGCCGTTGAAGAGCATGCTTCGCCACGGATGGTCTGCTGGTGCGGGCTGGGGAAACCAGACATCGCCGGCATAGCCGGCCAATTGTCCGGACTCTAGAGCGCGCACCACGGCATCGCGCTCCACCAGCTTGCCGCGGGCGCAATTTACCAGCTACGCCCCCTTTTTCATCCGCGCGAACATGGCATCGTCAAACAAACCCTCGGTTGTCGGATAGAGAGGAATTTGCAGGTTGACGATATCAGCCGTAGCCACCAGCGTTTTTACGTCCGAATGATAGTTAAGCCCCAGTTCTTTCTCTATTTCCGGGGCGAGTCGGTGACGTTGTGAGTAGTGCAGGTGCAGACCGAAAGGCTTCAGTCGGCGAAGCACGGCCAGGCCAATACGGCCCGCGCCGATGGCGCCAAAGTGCATGCCTTCGATGTCATAGCTCCGATCTACACAATCAGCGATGTTCCAGCCGCCTTCGGTGGCTATCGTGTGTGCGGGCAGGTAATTGCGGACCAGCACCAGTACCAGCATCACTACGTGTTCGGCAACGCTGATGCAATTGGAGCCGGTGACTTCTGCCACCGTGATATCAGCGGCGGCGGCTGCCGCCAAGTCGATATGGTCGGAACCGATTCCGGCAGTGATAACAAGCTTCAGTTTGCGTGCTTTGGCGATCCGTTCTGCCGTCAGGTAAGCGGGCCAGAAAGGTTGAGAAATGACGACATCTGCATCGTCCAAATGTTGCTCGAACTCAGAGTTGGGGCCGTGCTCATCACTGGTCACGATCAATTCGTGACCCGCTTTCTCCAAATAGGCTCGCAAACCAAGTTCACCGGATACACAACCTACCAACTCTCCTGGTTTGAAACCGAGCGGCGGCAAAGGTGAGGGAGCAAGTTGCCCATTTGCGTAAACCTCGATACGCGGAATGGCGCTTCGGGTATAGCAAGGGGGATAGCCGCTAGTAGGGTCTGGATAAAGAACACATAAGACCTTTGCCATGCTCGAATTCTCCTCGGGGCACCTCTCCCAATACCCAGCCATTCGAAATGAACGTTTGAAGTGTTTGCCTCTGTCGTCGCACTTCATCGTTGGCCATGTTCGAGTCTTGCCCTCAAAACGATCACGCTACGTTGAAACCAGATCTGTGTGCTTTTCTGCGACAGTGGACAACGGGGAATCACCCCAGCTCCTGGAAGGCGTGCCCATTGGCATGCAGTTCCTGAAGCAGCTCTGGTGTCAGCTCGCTCTGCCACACATGTCCAGAAAACCGCCACTCTGCTGTATTTGCGAGATCAGGTAACCCCTTTCCCTTGCCGACATACAGTCCCAGAGTAGGTTTGGCGAGATTGATGTAAAAATCGAACTCTTGCTGAGATTGGTTCATGACGACTCTCCTGCTGATCGAGTAAGCGTCTGGCTCCATCGGGAAAAATCGATCTCGGTGATCCTCCTCCCTTAGCGCTTTGGTTACACCTTCTGAACAGACGTAACCTGCGGCATGTCCAGCGCTACCGCTGCTTCAGTGGTCAACAGTCGGAATGTGAAACTTTCCTGGAGATACAACTCAACGTCCGTCGCCGAGTGACTGAGATAGCCAATGGAGAGGTCTTGACCAAGGTCCAGTTCAAAGTCTCCGCCGCGTGTTGTCAGTACAAGACCGCCAGTGATGGCAGGTGCCCAGACAATTTCTTCATCGACCAAGCGTCGAATGTGCTGTAAGAGAGGGTAGCCGTCTTCGTTGCCTCCGTAGAGGGCGGTGTAGACATCTGCGCCTAGCACTAATCGATATGGGCCCTGAACGCCTGCTTGACGCAATTCATCTACCGCTTTGGAAATCACGTCTGGGTATTCCATCACTGCCGCTGGTAGTTTCCTGGCAGGGTTGCTGGCTCCGGGGCGTATCCCATCGATGCCCGCTGCCATGTAACCGTCGAAGATCGCTCGGTCCTCAGCGTAGGCGATTTTGCGGGCGGCCTCTTTGAGGGGGCCCCAATCGGAGTCGACGGATCCGCGCTCGACATCGTCGATCGCTTGGCGCGTAAGCGTGAACGGAATTCGCAATTCCACTAGCGGCTTGACCAGCCGCCTCAGGGCTTGCACACCATCACCTGGGCTTTCGATCTGTTCGACATGTCCTGTATCGATCGATGCCAGAGTGGGCCCTCTCGCTTCAGGTACGTCCACTACACGGCGTCCTGCCATGTAGCGCCTCAATGTACGGCGCGCCTCCTCTTCGACCTGTTCCCATGCGGCTTTCGAGATCGGGGCAAGTTCGCGATGGAGATTATTCATGGCGTGTGTGTTCCTTCAGGGAGCCAATACCCAACGAGCCCTCTGCCGAGGACCACTCGGATAATGGGGGATGTTTGACCTCAACGGGGACCTGCAGAGGGATTGCCACGTTTACCGCCTCGGCTGTCACCGCATCGAGGAACGTCGTAGTGGGAACGAAAAACAGAGAACCAGTCACCGCTCGGCTAACGTCCAGCAGGCGGTCGTAGTTGCCCGGTGGATTGCCGACAAACATGTTCTCAAGCATCCGCTCGGTCCGTGCCGGTGAACGTGCATAGCCGATGAAATAGGTGCCGAACTCGCCTTTGCCAATGTCACCAAACGGCATGTTGTCGCGCAGGATCTCAAGGCCCGTTCCATTTTCTTCAATACTGGTCAGGACGTTGTGGGCGAAACTGGGCTTTTCGGCATCAGTCAGCTCGATATCGGACAGTTTCTTACGACCGATGATTTTCTCTTGCTGTTCGACTGGGATCGCATTCCACTTGTCCAGGTCGTGCAGGTACTTTTGCACAATGACATAGCTGCCGCCCTCAAACGTGACATCCTCGTCACTGATCAACGTCGCCTTTATCGCAGCTTGGGCCACGGGGTTCTCGGTGCCGTCGACGAAACCCAGCAGGTCACGGTTGTCGAAGTACTTGAAGCCCTGTACCGAGTCGACCACGGTCACAGCACTGGCCAGGCGCGCCATGATATTGGTCGCCAGTTCAAAACACAGGTCCATCCGTGTGGCGCGAATATGGAAGAGCACGTCACCAGGCGTGGCAGGGGCATGATGAACGCCAAGGATCTCCCGAAAAGGATGAAGATCCTTGGGCCTTGGATCGCCAAAAAGGCGATCCCATGCCACGGACCCCACTCCCATGACACAAGACAACGCACCATCGGGGGTGCGAAAGCCTACGCCTCGTACGAGGGATGAGAGATCCGCGCACAGCCCCCGCACGGTGGTTTCGGCATGTTCTCCCGCATTCACCGAGACCACTAGGAATATGGCCGCGGACGTCAACTGGGCTTCAACCGCTTGGGATGTTATGGAAGACACTGCAACTCCTTGCTGGAAATGCGGCCTTGAATTCGGCCTGGGTGAACGGCGGTACTTGCCCCGATGAAGACTTGCAGTCGAGGATCTGCGGGCGACCTTGTAGCGCGTATCAGCGTTTGAGGTTAGGAACAAATCCCCATGTCCACAACGTGATGCAGTTACAGATGAACGTGTGACGGTCGAACCGGTCAGCTCAGTATGTAACCCACCGGTTGCAACGGCGGCGGTAGGTCCCTGCAACCAAGGGCACCAAGTATATCCCGCTCGACTACACGTACCATTGCATCCGTAGGCAGATCGTTTTCATCACGTCCAAATGGATCTTCAAGTTCATTGCTGATCGCATCCAGTCCGAAGAATGTGTAGCTCACGATCAGGGTGAAAATGGGCGCTATCCAGCCAAGTGGCTCGGCCATGGCGAAGGGCAGCAGCATGCAAAAAATGTAAATGGTGCGGTGCAGTAACAGCGTATATGGGAAGGGTATCGGAGTTGCTTTGATCCGTTCGCAGATGCCTTGCGCGTCGGTGAACGCGCTCAGGCGCTGCTCCAGCAGCATATATCGCCACTCACTGATGAGCTTGTCCTCGGCGAGCTGGGAGCAGACCTTACCCGCATGCTGCAGGATGCCGTCGGAAATATTGTGCGCGGCAATTGGTACGTCATTGGCAAGCCAAGGGCGGGCAGCGCTGAGCTCATCTTCGTTACGCAAGCGGGCGTTGAGTGCATGGGCGAATCCGCAGAGGCTACGTAACAGGTTTTCTCTCAGTGCCTGATCGGGGATCGCCACGCTCTCACGGATGAATGTCCGCATTTCGATGATGATCAAACCCCAGGTCTTACGCCCTTCCCACCAGCGGTCATAGCAGGCGTTGTTGCGAAAGTTCATGAAGATGGACAGTGACAGCCCGAGCAAGGTGAACGGTGTGGCATTCACCTTGGAGAAAAATGCCGGGTGCTGAGTCTCGATCAGGACAATGAGAGATGCCAGGAGGGTGACCAGCAAGCTGCGCACGACAATACGTTTGGCGACAGACCCTTTGAGCGTGAACATGACACGCAGCATGTTTGGTTGGTTCTGAACGATCATGGGCGTTCCGAAAGAGCGGTCAACCGCCGGTCATGTTCATGAAGCGCAGGATCTGCACCTCGCCGCCGACATCGAAGTGATGCCCGTAAGGCTTCAAGGGCAGGGCCGCGAGAATGGCGTCGTCCAGTTGCGATGTGTCACCTGGATGTGAACGAAGCACCTCCTTGAGGTCTTTCGAATGCTCGTTACCCAGGCAAAGTAAAAGTCGTCCTTCAGCGGTCAACCGCACGCGGTTGCAATCGCCACAAAAGTTATGGCTATGAGGAGAAATGAAGCCAATTTTGATGTCTGGAGCTTCGGCGAGACGTACGTAATGAGAGGGACCAGATGTCGATTCTGCTGTGTCTTGCAGTGTGTAGTGCTCGGCAATACGCGCCCGCACCTCATCACTCGAACAGTAGGATGCGCTCCGCGAGTGTTCGTCGATGACTCCGAGTGGCATTTCCTCGATGAAGGAAATATCGAGCTCACGATCAATGGCGAATCGAACGAGATCAAGAATCTCGTGGTCGTTTCGCCCCTTTAACACTACGCAATTCAACTTGGTGCGGCGAAAGCCCGCCTGACGAGCCGCGTCGACTCCTGCGATGACTTGTTGCAGGTCGCCGGTTCGCGTCAAAACCTTGAAACGTTCATGATCAAGGCTATCGAGGCTGATGTTCAATCGTGACAGCCCGGCGTCATACAGCGGTTTGGCCAAGTGCTTGAGCTGGGAGCCGTTACTGCTCATGCACAGTTCGTCCAAGCCTGCGATCGCTGCGATGCGCGCGCAAAGTTCCACGATACCCTGGCGAACTAACGGCTCACCGCCGGTAAGACGAATCTTACGAGTTCCCAGTGCGACAAAGCGCTCTGCCACCTGAATTACTTCTTCAAGCGTTAGTATGTTCTGCCGAGGAAGAAATTTCATATTCTCCGACATGCAATAGACGCAGCGAAAGTCGCAACGATCGGTCACGGAAATGCGCAGATAGTCGATTCGCCTGTTGAACCCGTCGATGAGTTGTTTCGCTGGAAGATTCAATTCTTATGGTCCCTCTCGGCACTTCTAACATAACCATGCTCTGCGCACCAATTTACGGTATCAGGCGCTTACCGGGGAAAGTTTTACACGTTCCGCGACCCTCTCTTGCGCCGAGGAATGAATCTTGATGGCTGTTAATTATCAACTTTTATCTCTCCCGCCACTCTATTGTGGCGGGAGCTGAAAACCGATCAATGATAACCATCACCTACTTTCACCTTGCCGCGGAATACATAGTAGCTCCAGGCGGTGTACACCAGGATGAACGGCAAGATGAAAAGCGCGCCGATCAACGCGAATAGTTGGCTGGCCACGGGGGATGCGGCCTGCCACATGGTGATCGACGGCGGGATAATGTTCGGCCAGATGCTGATACCCAGGCCACTGTAGCCGAGGAAGATCACTACCAAGGTGAGTAGGAAGGGCGAAGCGGTGGCCCGGTGCGCCAGCGTGGTCAAGGTGGCGATGAAGCAGAACAGCAGAAGCAATGGCACCGGCAGGAAGTAGAACAGGTTGGGCAGGCTGAACCAGCGATGGGCGATTTCTGGGTGGATGAGCGGTGTCCACACGCTTATCACGGCAATGACACCCAGCAGGCCCCAGATGAAATAGGACGAGTAACGGTACATCTCTTCCTGTAGGCGGCCTTCGGTCTTCATGATCAGCCAGGTGCTACCCAACTGCGCATATGCCAGCAACAACGCAAAGCCGCAAAACAGAGGGAACGGCCGCAACCAGTCGAGTGGGCCGCCAGCATACATGTTGTTCGCCACCGGAATGCCATCGAGGAATGCCCCCAGGGCAACGCCCTGGGTGAAGGTGGCGACGATCGACCCGCCAATGAAGGCCTTGTCCCACCAATGGCGGCTGCGCTCGCTGGCTTTGAAGCGGAACTCGAAGGCCACGCCGCGGAAGATCAGGCCCAACAGCATCAGTACCAGCGGCAAGTAGAGTGCGCTGAGTATCACTGAATAGGCCAGCGGGAAGGCGCCGAACAAGCCCGCACCGCCCAGCACCAGCCAAGTCTCGTTGCCGTCCCACACCGGCGCGACGGTGTTCATCATGACGTCGCGCTCTTCCTTGTCCTTGATCGCCAGGAAGAGAATGCCGATGCCGAGGTCGAATCCGTCCATGATGACGTACATCATGACCCCAAAAATAATGATCAATGCCCAGATCAGCGTGATATCGACGCCCATAGCAGTCGCTCCTCAAGTTCCAATCGTATTCTGCACGCTCAATGGTCGTCTGCTGCGGACATAGGGCGTGCCGGCGTATTCGACTGGCCGGCTGCGCCTTCGGTCGAGGGCGCGGGCTCGTGTGGATGAGGCCCTTTGTGCACCAGCTTGAGCATGTAGGTGATACCGGTACCAAACAGCACGAAGTACACCAACACGAAGAGGATCAGGCTAATGCTCATTTCTCCCACGGTCAGTGGTGACACCGCATCCTTTGTCCGCATGAGTCCGTACACGACCCAAGGCTGGCGGCCCATCTCGGTGGTCACCCAACCCGCCAGCAGAGCGATCAAACCGGACGGCCCCATGCATAGCATGAACTTCAGGAACAGCGGTGTGGTGTGCAGTCGGTCGCCACGGCGCAGCCACAGGCTCCAGAGCCCGGCGAGGATCATCAGCAGGCCCATGCTCACCATCAGCCGGAAGGTCCAGAAGATCACCGTAGAGTTCGGGCGATCCTCAGGCGGGAATGACTTCAGCGCCGGGATCTGGCGATCGAGGCTGTGGGTCAGGATCAGGCTGCCCAGGTAGGGCACCTCGATGGCGAAGTGGGTCTTCTCAGCTTTCATATCCGGCCAGCCGGCCAGAATCAGCGGTGACGGCTCGCCGGGAATGTTTTCCCAGTGACCTTCGATAGCGGCGATCTTCGCCGGTTGGTGCTCCAGTGTATTCAGGCCATGGGCGTCACCGACTACGGCCTGGATCGGTGCCACCACCAGGGCCATCCAACAGGCCATCGACAGCATGGTGCGGGCTGATTCGATGTTCTTGCCACGCAGCAGATGCCAAGCCCCGGAAGCGCCAACGAAGAACGCGGTAGCCAGGAACGCGGCGATTGCCATGTGCGCCAGGCGGAAGGGGAACGACGGGTTAAAGATGACCGCCAGCCAGTCCACCGGGACAGCACGGCCGTCGATGATTGCGTGGCCCTGAGGTGTGTGCATCCAACTGTTGGAGGAGAGAATCCAGAACGTGGAGATCAATGTGCCTATCGCAACCATGGCGGTGGCGAACATGTGCAGCCCTCGCCCCACGCGATCCCAGCCGAAAAGCATCACGCCGAGGAAACCCGCTTCAAGGAAGAACGCGGTCAATACTTCATAAGTGAGTAGAGGGCCGGTAATGCCTCCAGCGAAGTAGGAAAACTGGGACCAGTTGGTGCCAAACTGGTAAGCCATGACCAGTCCGGAAACTACACCCATGCCGAAATTCAAGGCAAAGATCTTTATCCAGAACGTGTACAGCTCACGATACACATCACGACCGGTCTTCAGCCAGAGCCCCTCTAATACGGTGAGGTAACTAGCAAGCCCTATTGTGATCGCAGGAAAAATGATATGGACAGCGACAGTGAAGGCAAACTGTAACCGTGCCAGATCGAGCGCCAACGTATTGTATGTGTCCATGCTTTCTCTGCCTCAGCTGGATTTGGGGCAAATTCGCAAATGCGAATTAGATGCATCATCCCTGACTGGACATCATCTACTCTTCATCGAGTTCATGGTGGGTAGCACAGTGTGTGGAGGATAGATCATGCGTGGAAAAAATCTGGAAGATTTTCGGATGAAATGGTGACTACATTGGATCCAGAAACTTAATTTGCCTTTCCTCAATGAAGTTGTATCTTTTTACTCTCCTAGTTGATGCGTTTTCCTGTGGCCGAAATAGCGAAAACCCACTACTTGATACGGCTTTATATTAATTAAATATAAATCGTTTTTGGAGCAACCATGGCTAATCGACGCAAGGTACCAGGTGTTCGTAATTACGATGGCCCCGCAGGTGGCTGGGGTGCGCTGAAAGCGACTGCGACGGCCGTGCGAGAGCAGATGGACACGCTCAAAGCGCCCCTCACCTTGATGCGCACCAACCAGCCCGACGGCTTTGATTGCCCAGGGTGCGCCTGGCCTGACAAGGAGCACAAATCGACCTTCCAGTTCTGCGAGAACGGCGCCAAGGCGGTGACTTGGGAAGCGACCAACAAGCGCGTCCCCCCCGAGTTCTTCGCCAATCACCCGGTGGCCACGCTGCTGCACCGCACCGACTACGAACTGGAAGACCTCGGCCGACTGACCCACCCGATGGTCTACGACCACACCAGCGACACCTACAAGCCGGTAGAATGGGAACAGGCTTTCGCACGCATTGGTGAGATCCTCCGAGGCCTGAAACCAAACCAGGTCGAGTTCTACACCTCCGGGCGCGCCTCCAACGAGGCGGCCTACCTATACCAGCTGTTCGCACGGGCGCTGGGTACCAACAACTTCCCCGACTGTTCCAACATGTGCCACGAGCCGACCAGCGTCGGCCTACCGCGGTCCATTGGCATGGGTAAGGGCTCGGTATCGCTGGACGATTTTGAGACCTGCGAGCTGGTGATCTCCATCGGTCACAACCCCGGCACCAATCACCCGCGGATGATGGGCACGCTGCACGAGGTGTCGCGGCGTAAGGTACCGATCATGGTCCTGAACCCCCTGCGCGAACGGGCCCTGGAGCGCTTCGCCGACCCGCAGGACATGATTGAGATGGCCACCTACGGTTCCACCCGGATCGCCTCGACCTACCTGCAGGTCAAGGCCGGTGGCGATGCCGCCGCGATCAAGGGAGTGATGAAGTCGCTGCTGGAGATGGAGGACTCACTCGGCCAGGTGCTCGACTACGAGTTTATCGAGCAGCACACCAACGGCTTCGACGCGCTCAAGGCCGACCTTCTGGCGACCGCGTGGCCCGATATCGAACACGCCAGCGGCCTGAGCAAGGCTGAGATGGAAAAGGTCGCAGCGGCCTACGCCAAGTCCAACGCCACCATCGTCACCTACGGCATGGGCATTACCCAGCACAACGAGGGTACGGCCAACGTCCGGCTGATCTGCGACTTGCTGATGCTGCGCGGCAACATCGGCAAGCCCGGCGCCGGCATCTGCCCGCTGCGCGGCCACTCCAATGTGCAGGGCAACCGTACGGTGGGTATTACAGAGAAGCCCTCGGCCGATTTCCTGAACAAGATTGAGCAGGTGCTGGGCTTCAAGCCGCCGGCAGAGCATGGGCATGACTCGGTACAGGCCATGCAGGCAATGATCGCCGGCACATCGAAGGCACTGATCTGCCTGGGCGGCAACTTCGCCGTGGCGTTACCCGACCCAGGCCAGTGCTTCCCTGCCATGGGCAAGCTGGATCTGAGCGTGCACATCGGTACCAAGCTCAACCGCACCCACTTGCTAGTGGGCAAGGAGACCTACCTGTTCCCCTGCCTGGGGCGCACCGAATTGGATGTGCAGAACGGTGAACGGCAGTCGATCACCGTCGAGGACTCCATGTCGATGGTTCATGCCTCAGCGGGCAAGCTGACCCCCGCGTCGGAGTTCCTGCGATCGGAGCCGGCCATCGTCGCCGGGATGGCCAACGCGACCCTTCCAGGCAGCCCGGTGCCCTGGCTGGAACTGGCTGCCGACTACGACAAGATCCGCGACCTGATCGAGAAGACCTTGCCGGGCTTCGACGACTACAACGCGCGAATCCGCGAGCCGGGTGGTTTCCGCATGCCGCTGCCAGCCTGCGACCGTAAGTGGATGACTCCGTCGGGCAAGGCCGAGTTCTTCGTGTTCCCAGGCCTGCACGAAGACAAGGAAGTCGACGGTGACGATGTATTGCGGTTGATCACCCTGCGCAGCCATGACCAGTACAACACCACCATCTATGCGATGGACGACCGTTACCGTGGGGTATTCGGTCGCCGCGACGTGCTGTTCATGAATCCCGCCGACCTGCAGGCGCGTGGCCTGGCCCATGGCGATCTGGTTGACATCGAGACCGTCAGCCATGGCCGCAAGATGCGCTACGAGCGGATCACCGCCATCGAGTACAAAATTTCCGCCGGCTCGGTGGGGGCATACTACCCCGAGGCTAACCAGCTGGTGCCGCTGGACTACATCGACGTGGACAGCGGAACGCCGTCGTACAAGTCGGTGCCGGTGCGGGTGATGCGCTCGGAACTCAACTAAACAACGATCAAGATGGGCGCATGAAGCGCCCTTTCGTTGCGCTGCCCGGCAGGTCATTCGTCGGTTAGATGTCGCGCCGTTCGGGTCTGAGTTGCGTTCGCAACTAAGGTGAACTGTTGCAGCGACAATGCATCTGAAAATGCGCCTGCCTATCCGTTGTGCTCCCCAACATCCTGCCTGGTGGAGCGTCGTTTCCCACCAGAGGTTGAACACGTCAGTCGGACCTGTCCGCCAACCATGGAGCTTTACGATCATGGCCACGCTCTGTGAGATCTGTAATGCAAGACCCGCCACCGCGCGGGTGACGGTATCGCAAAATGGACAGCGCAAGACCATGTCCATCTGCGACCACGATTACCGCCAACTGCTTCGCCATCAAAGCATGCTCAACCCTTTTGACTCGTTGCTCGGAGGAGGACTATCGAGCCTCTTCGGCAGCATGGGCGGTCTGCCTGATCACTTCGCCGACAGCTCGGGTCTGTCAGCGGAGGTGCAGCGCGACTCGGTCGACCCAACGGACGTGTTCAGCGAGCAGACCAAGGAGATCCTCCAGCGCGCCGCCGAGAAGGCGCATGAACTGAACCGCAGCGAAGTCGACTCGGAGCACCTGCTGTATGTGTTGGCTGACACTGATGTCGGCATGGCCCTGCTCAAAGAACTGAAACTGTCCCCCGATGACATCAAGGGCTACATCGACCAACATGCCCAACCCGGCAGCGGCGAGGTGGCGCCCGACAAGATGACCATTTCGCCACGCCTGAAGAAGGCCTTCAACTTCGCCTTCCAGGCCTCGCGTGACCTCGGGCACTCATACGTGGGCCCCGAGCACCTGCTAATCGGCCTGGCCTCGGTACCTGACAGCATCGCCGGGACCTTGCTGAAAAAATACGGTGTCACCCCCGAGGCACTGCGCCAGAAGGTGCTCAAAGTGGTCGGCAAGGGCGCCGAGGACGGTCGCGTCGACACGCCTACTGGCACCCCTACCTTGGACAAATTCGGTCGGGACCTCACCGCCATGGCCCGCGAGGGCAAGCTCGATCCGGTGCTCGGCCGCGCGCAGGAGATAGAAAGCACCATCGAGGTACTGGCCCGGCGCAAGAAGAACAACCCAGTGCTGATCGGCGAACCCGGCGTGGGCAAAACCGCTATTGTCGAGGGACTCGCCCAGCGCATCGTCAAGGGGGAGGTACCTGAAGTACTGCGCGGGCGTCGGCTGGTCGAAGTAAACTTGAACTCGATGGTCGCTGGCGCCAAATATCGGGGCGACTTCGAGGAACGCGCGAAGCAGCTCATCGATGAAGTCACTGCCAAGCCCGATGAGTTGATCCTGTTCATCGACGAGCTGCACACCATTGTCGGCGCCGGACAGGGCGGTGGCGAGGGGGGGCTGGACATCGCCAATGTGCTCAAGCCAGCGCTGGCCCGAGGCGAGCTGAGTCTGATCGGTGCCACCACCCTCAACGAGTACCAGAAGCACATCGAGAAGGACGCGGCCTTGGAGCGCCGCTTCCAGCCGGTGCTGGTGCCAGAGCCGTCCGTGGAGCAGACCATCGTCATCCTGCGCGGCCTGCGCGATAGCCTTGAGGCACACCATCAGGTGACCTTCGCCGACGATGCATTCGTCGCCGCCGCGGAGCTATCGGACCGCTACATCACCACACGTTTCCTACCAGACAAGGCCATCGACCTGATCGACCAGGCCGCCGCGCGAGTGCGCATCAGTGCGACCTCACGGCCGGCCGACATTCAGGAGCTGGAGGCGGAAATCTCACAGCTCAAACGCGAACAGGACTACGCGACCTCGCGTAAGCGTTTCGACGAAGCCAAGGACTTCGAGGAACGGATCAAGGCCAAGAACGCGCAGTTGGAAGAGCAGACCGAGGCTTGGCAGCGCAAGACCGGTTCACAGACCCTGGAGGTCACCCTGGCGTCCATCGCCGAGGTAGTCTCGCGCCTGACCGGAGTGCCGGTGGCCGAGCTCACCCAGGAAGAGCGGCAGAAGCTGCTCAAGCTCGAGGACACTCTGCGCGCGCGCCTGATCGGCCAGGGCGATGCAGTGCAGGCGGTAAGCGATGCAGTGCGCCTGTCACGGGCGGGGCTAGGTCAGGCCAACCGGCCGATCGCCACCTTCCTGTTCCTCGGCCCAACAGGTGTCGGTAAGACCGAACTGGCCAAGGCTCTGGCCGAGGCGGTGTTCGGCGACGAACAAGCGATTATCCGCATTGACATGTCGGAGTACATGGAGCGCCACGCGGTGGCACGCCTGATCGGCGCACCTCCCGGCTATGTCGGCTATGACGAGGGCGGCCAACTGACCGAGAGGGTCCGCCGTCGGCCCTACAGTGTGATCCTGTTGGACGAGATCGAAAAAGCCCACCCCGATGTCAATAACGTGCTGCTGCAGGTGTTTGATGATGGCCGGCTGACCGACGGCAAAGGCCGTGTGGTGGACTTCAGCAACACCATCATCATCGCCACCAGTAACCTCGGTGCGCCGTTGATCATGGCCAACCTGGAGCGACCCGAGACCGAGCGAACCGACGAGAAGACGCTGAAAGATGAACTGATGGGCGTGCTCAAAGGGCACTTCCGTCCGGAATTTCTCAACCGTATCGACGACATCATCGTGTTCCACGCGCTGTCTCGGGATGATATCCGCGCGATCGTCAAGATCCAGCTGGAGCGGGTGGTGCGCACCGCGTCAGCCCAAGATATTCACCTGACGATTGAGGAGTCGCTGGTTGATCACCTGGTGGAGGTTGGCTATCAGCCGGAGTTCGGAGCCCGGGAATTGAAACGACAGATTCGTCATGCGGTGGAAACGCGACTGGCCAAGGAAATTCTCAGCGACGAGCTCAAGACTGGGGACAAGGTGGCGCTGGGCTGGGACTCGGAGAACAAGCTGGTGATATTCAGTCCTATGGCTGGCAACCCTACTACTGAAGGCTCCACAGCCGAGAGTTAAGTTCTAGCCTCCGGGTGGGGATCACTCACCCGGAGGCAGTCAGCCGTCAGCTCTATTACCTTCCGCAATTGACCAAAAACGTCGAGACGTAGCCTGTCGTAGCAAGGTGTATCAGTCGATTTCGTCCCGCTGCAGGACGATGACCGCCTAGAGTTGCTTCACAACTTAATCAAACGCTTACCTTCTTTATTGGCGCTAAGGCATATTGGGTCTGATAACTACGGGGTTTCTGACTCAAATATGCAAAATCGCGGCACTTTCACTTGACTACTATGAATTTTCGATAAAGCCATCGTCCATGATTCATGGAATGTGGACATCGTCGGCCAACAGAATAATGAAATAAGGACAGCTGAGACTGTAACGAACCCGCTATGCCCGGGCGGCTGCACCTTGTCACTCTTGGGAGTGTCGCGCCATGGCCATGAAAGGCTCCTCAACGAGCGCTGTCTCACAGGCTTTAGCCTGCGATTAAGGCCTACAGGGCGAAGCCAGCACAACCCAGCAGGCAAGCCAGAAGGGGCGGATGCTTACCGATATCCATGGCGACCTGAGGACTGACGTGAAGCTACCCCACCTTGCATACGTCAGGCGCTCTGCGATAGCGTAATTAGGCGTCGCTACATGGTCGACGCGCTGCCCACCCCTCGAGGCCTCACTGGCCGCAGCGAACCGGACCGAACCATGATCATCACATTACCTTTGACCTGAGCCTTTCCGGGCATCGGGGATGGCGGGTGGGCGTCTCCGATGTCGCTCCGAATGGAGCAACGGAGAACACTCATGGTTCCCAACACACCTCTTGAAACGATCAGAGTCCAGGCCAAACGCCTGCGCGACCTGTTTGATATTGACCTGACCACCGCCAAGTATGTGTTAGCGCGAGGGCCGTATGGCTGCACCGACTGGTCGGATCTGTGCGCTCGCTTGAACGAAGGCGCTCCATTTCAGAACGCCCTGCAGCTGGCAGAGCTACCCCAATCCCCGATCGCGGCCGCTTACTTGGCTAAGCATCTCCGTAGACTAGCCTCCTCGGTCAGTCAGCTGATCCTCACCAACCGCAACCTGCCAGAACTCTGCGAAACGCTGCGACAAGTCTTGGCCGTCCCGGGCAACTCCGTGACGCTGGCGGATGTGTTACAACCCATCACGTCGAGTGCATGGCAACCCACCGACATCAGTCCGGACCCGCACGCGGTCATCCAGAGCCGGGTCTGCATCAACGGCGTAGAAATCCTGCTGCTGGGAACTCGAATTTTCTGGCCTCGGCTGTTTACTTTTGATGCCGCGATCACTGTCGAGGCAAGTACGGCTGAACCTCTTGGCGACGACCTCAAAATCATGTGGGAGATCGATCCGTGGTACCAGGCGAGCCGCGACTATCTGTTTGAGTATCAGCGTGACGATGACTGCGATGACCTGCCTGACTTCATCGAACCTCAGATCACTGAAGGCCCGCGCATGCTGCAGCATCGACACTGGCTCGCTCGGTGCCTGACGGGCTGGAGACAAGAGCGCCGCTACAACGCTGAAGGCGAGGAATTCATTCCGTTTGTGTACCAGGGCCACGCCTATTTGATCTTTGGCGTACCTTGCCCCGAGACGGTTACGTCCTCCCCGTTGCGCCGCCAGTACGTGCAGTTTTCGGACGATGACAGTAACCGCTACCAGGTGATCCTGCTTGATGGCCAGCTGGTGCAGGTCGAAATGCTCATCGTGCCCGAATCACATGAACGGCAGGGCTGGCAGTACGACGACTATCACCGCAGGCTGTGCAACGACCTGCTGGGGGGTGCAGCCGCTGGCGGCTGGATCAACTCACCACCTGGTGGTTGGACCGACCTGCTGTTTCTCAGTCCGGCCTGCGACTTCAGCCTGGAATGCGAGTTGCGGGTAGAAATCAAGCCCGAGCCCGACGAGACTCTTTGTACCCTGCAAACCGATAACCCTGAACTGGCAGTGGAAGTGCTGGGGCGCGCGCACAAGGGACAATTCACGTACTACGAAAATGCCATGTCCGGAACAAGCTATGTCATGCGTCTTGACCTGCCGCCGAAGCCCGCCCGTACAGACCTCAGCCTGTCACTCAATTTTATCGAAGAGACGGTCTTTCAAAGCATGCACTTGATCGGCCGGCGCGTAACCCATACGGATGAGAGCGGACAGGCGCTCTACCTTGAGATCAAACCGGCTTTGCTGAAGCTGGTGCAACGCCAACCGTTAAAGGATCTGAAGAAAGCCATCCGTGAAGGGCAGATACTGCGCGTCCTGGGCCTACCAGAGCAACTGCAGGAGGCGCCCGCCTTTCTGCCGAATACCTCAGCGCCGGAGCTCTCGGACTCCCGCAGCACCAACCCACTGTCCGTGCCTTTCTTTGACGGTGAGGGCCCGCTGCTCTTCCGATCCATCCTGTATCAACGCGATAACTTCTAACCGATCAGTCAGCGACGCGGTCAGTGCCGCGTCGCTCATCAAACGCCTACCCACTCCTCCAATCACGTAGCCGAACACTGCTCAACGCAGCCAATTGCCAAAGGGCGTGGCAGGGTCGATATAGCGCGTGGCGGACTGCACATCGCGCCAACCGACGTACGCCATCAAGTCCTCGGTGCTCCATTGGTTGCGGCTGGCCCAGGTCGCGAAGCCGCGACGCAGCGAGTGTGCCGAATAGCCCTCGGCCTCGACACCGCTGCGCGACAACGCTTGGCGCAATAGACGCGACACACTGTTGGCATTGAGCGGTTGCACACTGAGATGCCCCCAGCGATCAATGCCGCGAAACAGTGGGCCCTGCGCGATACCACTAAGCTGCAGCCACTGTTCTGTGGCCTGTACCGGACACAGACGCTGTAGCGCCGGCATGGTCAGGTTACGGCCACGGTTGTCGCGATCGGTCTTGCTGCTCGGCAGCAACATCTGCATGCCCTCGCCCGCTTCGATCCGCACATGCTCGGCCTGTAGCCGACACAGCTCGTCACCGCGAAAGGCGCGCCAGAAGCCGAGCAGGATTAATGCCTGGTCACGCGCGGCCCGCAGTCGTTGCGCCGGCTGTCCACTGTGTAGGTCAGCACTGAGTCCTTCGATGGCGGCCTCGAGGACGTACAGCTGCAAGGCCGGAGCCTGTTTGACCGGCTGCGGATGCAGTGCCTGGATTCCCCGAAGGCTGTCACGCACCTGAGCCGCCTTAGTCGGGTCGATAAACCCGCGCTGCTGGTGCCACTGGGCCAGCGCCGCCAGGTGCGTGCGCAGCGTGCTGGCAGCCAGCCGGGAACCATAGGTGGCCAGGTAGCGCACCACGCTGGCACTGGACGTTGGCAGCAACCCGCCCCACTCCGCCTCGAAGTGCTCAATGGCTTGGGCATAGCGCCGCTCAGTACTGACTCGACGCGCAGCCCGGAGATAACGATCAGGCGAAGTGTCCACCCCTCCTCCAGCTGTACCCCCTCGTACGGGAGAAAACCGCGAAAAGCGTTATCACGTTCGAGAATTCAGGATTCTCATACGTCAGTCTGTCCGATTTATCAGCGCCTTCCCAGCAGCAATACACGTGTACTTCCATACTGGTTGAACAGTACGAAAAAATCGGAGAACGGCCATGGCTCGTCCCGGCATCAATAGAGCTTTGGTGCAACGCGCCCGGGACGCCCTTCTCGCCCGCGGCCTGACACCGAGCATTGAGGCGGTGCGCGCCGAGTTGGGCCACACCGGCTCGAAGACCACCATCAACCGCTACTTGCAGGAATTGGCTGCCGCCGAACCACGCCCGCCCAGCATTGATCTCAGTCGCGAACTACAAGCCTTGATTGAAAGTCTAGCGCAGCGCTTGGCCAGCGAAGCCCAGGAGACGGTAGCCGCTGACCGAGCGCGCCTGGATCGACAGCAGATGGCCTACCAGCAGCAGCGCGCGGTCGAGAGCGCGCGCTTCGAGCAACTGCAAATCGCCCATCATGCCCAAGGCGATGAATACCGTGCCCTGCTCCAACGAGAGCAACAGTTGAACAGCCAGTTGCAGAAGACCGAGGGAAAACGCCAACGGCTGGATGAAGCCTGCCGGCAACAGCTAACGCTACTGGAGGAACGCCAGGCCCACATCCAATCACTGGAAGCCAAACACCAGCAGGCCAGAGATGCTCTCAGTCATTACCGCGAGCAGCATGTGGCGCAACGCCAGGAGGAATTGCAGCGGCATGATGAGCAGGTACGTCACCTGCAAACGGAAGTACGCGGGCTACGAGAACAGCTGTTGCAGCGACAGGAGGAAGTGACCCAGCTGTATCGCGAGCTCGAGCGCATGACCAGTGATCGAAGCCATCAACAGGAGCACGTGCGTCGCTGCGAGCGGGAATTACTCGAAGGTCGGCAGCAACTGAGCGGCCGGGACGAAGAACTGAAGCTGGCACGCCGACAGGGCGAAGCAGCAGTGCACGCGCTGGCCTTGCAGCGCGAAAAGACCAAGCAGTACCTGCAAAGCCACCGCCAAGATCAACGAGTGATCCGTACCCAGGCAAAACAATTGACCCGCCTCCAAGCGCTCCTGTCCCCCGCCAGCAGCAATCCGCACGCTTAGGAAGGTCTCCCCACACCCTCGTCGCGGCTCCTCCCACGAGTCTATCTGTCAGGGCCCGGCTGCGCCGCCCCTAGCCATTCTGTCTACGCGAAAACCGCTGAGCCCTTCAGGGGGCACGTGTTGCACCGCTGCATGGCATATGGCGACCAGACGAGCGGGCCTGCCCTCCTCCACACCTCCACTCTCCAGCCAAGCATGCTTGATCAAGCCAAGTAGCCGTTGGTCTTCTTGGGCTCGGGCAGACTGAGGCTCGGCCAGCCAGACGTAGTAGCCGCTGGAATGCACCTTGAGGGTCTGCCAAAGGCGACGTACCGAGTAATCCGTCGAGTGCTTCTTGATGAAGGCGTACTTCAGCCGCACTCCTTGCCGCTGAGCTCTACCGGCTGACTTTCGGGCTCAAACGGCTTGCAGTGAATCTGATCAGTCTCGCGTACATCGAATGCCGCAACAGGAAGAGGGACTACATCGCACTGGGCGACCTCAGCGCCGCTAACCTGACGCCGGAATACTGCAGCAGCAGGATGAGCGTCGATGATTTGAAAAGGATCGTCCTGGAAGGCCCCAGAAAGACCTCTCGACTGGACCTCTGCTGTCCTCTGATTACCCCTGCACCGCACCACTCCAACGTCTTTCTGTTCGCCAGGCAGGAGCGTGTTGAACGCGTCGCGGCGGTGGCGATCGACTCCTCCCTGACTGCGCAGGAACGCAAGGTGCTGAAGCAGATCGAGCCAAAAAGTCGGAGCCCCCAGGCGAAGCCTCAGCGGCAAAAGCCACTACCCAAGGCTTCCACCGAGGAGGCCAAAGAAGACTTTGCGAAGTACATCGCCGAATCAAAATCGGGCAAACCGAAGAAGCCCATTTGACGACGCTTAGGCGGGGCCAGCCAATGGTCCTGTCTGCTCCCGGTAGGGCTCTGCTCAACGGCTTCGGAAAGCGGTGCGCAGGTGGACGGCTTGCGCAGCGTAACTGTATGCATGTACAGTTTTTTTAGCGCTGACACAAGTCTGCGTGCTGCTTCCTTACATTTAAGCAGTCGAAGGCATGTAATGACCCTACTTCAAGGAACCACTTATGCTTCAAGAAATCATGGCGCAGTTCAACAGTACCTGGACCGCGGTTGCTGCAGTTGTAAGTGTGTTGTGCCTCGTACCAACCAGGGCCATCAAGCTTCTGCATCTGTACGACACCCATCTCGGACGTAGGCAATACAAGATTCTAAAGGAGCTACGCGCCGGTGAGAGTGCCCAGTCACCATATGCTCAGTACCTTGATGACGCGCTCTATCTCGAAAGCTTTCGCATCGCGAGCGGCATCAGAGCAGACCGCACAAAGGCTGATTTCTTGATCCGCCTGGCCCGTACCGGGCATTGGAATAACTGGCAAATTCGCCAAATCGCTCGGTTTTTGTGGGTCACACCGGAGCAGCCGCGGCTAACGCTCCGGGTCACTAAGTCCGACGCCGCGGGGGCTTATTTTGCTTGTGGAGTCGGCTTTTTCTTAATGGGCATCGGCGGTGTTTCTGGGCTGGCGATCATGTTGAAGGGTGGGACCTTTGGGGCTTTTCTTGCGGGTGTGGGCGTTGAGGTGATGTTCATATTTCTAGCTGCCTTAATTATGTCTCCCTACAACAGCTATCGAGCGGTGCGCCGTTTCCAAAAGTACTTGGAGACCCGTCCTGAGATTCTCGATGAGGTCGCGACGACTCCCGCCGGGCCCCTTGATCAGAACTCAACTCCGGTACTAGAGCGTGCCGACGCCGCTTCGGAATCTACTGTCTAATCGACGCCTGTCGTTTCGATTGATGGTGTCGCTGTTGTGATTTGAGCAGGCAAGCCGGATGATGTGGGCATCCCATATATAGGAGTACTCCATGTCCCGTCTTGCCGAGTTCCGCGCCTTGGAACAGCAGCTGGCAGCCCAGCTTGCCGAGCTCGAATCTCTCAAAAATGATGACGGCCTCAAGCGTGAAATCGAGTTTGAGAAAAAGTTGCGTGATTTGTTGGCCGAGTACGGTTACAGCTTGCGTAACGTCATCGCCATCCTTGACCCGCAGGCTGCGGCACGCCCGGCAGCTGCCGCGGCTCAGGTCACTCGGAAGCCGCGCGAGTTGAAGCGCTACAAAAACCCTCACAACGGCGAAGTGGTTGAAACCAAGGGTGGCAATCACAAAGTGCTTAAGGAATGGAAGTCCAAGTACGGTGCTGAAGTGGTAGAAGGCTGGCAGGCTTGAGTTCGAAATTCTAAGGATTGGAGTTCACCATGACACCGTCGGATGACAACGCTGGGAATGATCAGCCTGCTCAGGGCCAAGAAAGCGTCGCCGAGAAGGCTAGCAATCCCCTGGTCAACCTGGAGGGGCCATCCGTTTCTCTGCACGGCGACCTTCATGCTCAGCTAAATTCTGCTCAGCTCGAGTCATGGAAAGGGTTCAGCTCAGAGCTTGCAGTCGCTCGGGTGCTGCCAGTCATAAATCCTCTTCGAGAGCTGAGGGAGACCCTCGCTTCGGTGTCACCGCTGTTTGGCCTGCGCGAGCAACTTGCCATGCTTCGGCCTCTGGCCTGGAAGGAGGCCTTTGGTCTACCCCTGGCCGGCGTCCAAGCGCTTCCTTCGCTGGAGGGCATTCGTGCTCAGCTGGAACCTATCCAGGCCTTGGTTTCGTCGAGCGGGCTGGTTACTGCAAATGTCTTCCCGTCTATGGAGGGATTGAGGGCTCAGTTGGCAGAGATGCGCGCGCTCCCCTCGCTGAAAGGCTTCCAAGCTCATTTGGAGGCTACACAGGTGTTCTCATCGGCAGCTGGGTTCCAAGCGCAATTGTCTGCAGTAAAGGCACTGCCATCTATTGCGGGGCTGACTGCAGAGCTGAAATTCCTCAGTGCTCAGGGTAGGAAGTTCAGTAGTGCCTTCGAGGGTGTTTTCGCCTCATATGACAATGTCATCAAGAGTTCCTCGCTGGCCAGGCTCCTCGTGGCAGAAAGTGCGGAGCGGACGTTGCAGTCTCTCGAGGAGCTGCTCGCCCACAGCCAACCCGACCCCGTCGATCGTGTTGACGATGAACGGGCAGAGGTTGCAGAAGAGGAGATTGTCGACTTACTGAGTCGAGGCGGCCAGTTAACGCAGCTTTCGAAACAGGCTTTCGCTCAGATCCTAAATGTTTGGAGAGTCCTTAAATGGCTAGCTGGTACCCTTGTCTTCCTCGTGGGCGTCGCGCAAGCGTACGAATACCTTGAGAAGAAACTCGAGGGAGTGACATCGGCTCAACAGGTGCAGGACGTCATTAAGGAGCTGCCATCGGAGCATCGAGCACTGCTTGCGTCCTACCGTGTAGTCATTCGTGAGCAAGCGGTTCTGCGCGCCGGCCCTGGATCAGGATCCGATGAGACCGGGCGCCTGCATTTGGGTGACCGGGTCGAAGTGCTGGAAGAGCGAGATGGTTGGATCAAAGTCTCTGTCGATCTGGATGACGAGGAAACGGAGGGGTGGCTGTCTCGTTCCCGCACGGCACCGATCGCTGATAAGACGCAAGCATGACCATTTTCTCGCTGGCCCTGACGGGCCTGAGCGATGGATTAGTTGGAAGGAGCTGAGATGACCATCCCAACACGTGATGAGATCGTTGTAGCCGCGAAAGAAGGCAGACTGCTTGATCTGATTTTTAAGGACAGCTGGCGGCACGACAGCGCGCCGTTTTCCCTGGCCTTGATAGACGCTCATCAATCGAAGGATATCGATCTTCGCTCCCTGCTCCCACTGCCTGAACCGTCTCGTTTTTCCCATAACGAGATGTATCTGGGTATCGAGGTGTTCCTGCCGGCGCTGGGCTCCATCGCGACCAGCTGCGATGAGTTGCTTGAACTGATGGCTGGGGTAGTTCCTCACGATGATCCTATGCTCAGCCACTCATCTTACGGCGAGATAATGAAATGGTGCCAAGGTTCAACAGAGCGCGTCATCGACCTGCTGCAACTGATCAAGTCGGACGCCCCACTTTCTCAACGATTCCATTGCGTGCAGGCGTGTATCAGTGTCGGGCTGCACGCAGACCCAGATTTCTATCTGGCGCAGGCTTTGGAGTTTCTCAAACAGGGGAACGCTCTTCAGCGCGCTCAGGCAGCCAGGGCACTCTGTAATTTGTCCGCAGAGGTGCGCAACACCTGCGTTGATCTAGTCGAAACCATCCTGACTGTGATCGACCGTGAGGCTGAACCTTCCGTGCGAGACGCTCTCCTCGCCCTGGCACTGGCCTGGCAAAAAGATACTCCTGTTGAGCTCGAGCGATCGACGTACAGGCTCATCGAGCAAGCCGCGTGCCCTATTACCTTGGCGGCTAAAAAAGCGATAGGCCTTGCGCTGATGGGTACTGCCAATGTTTATAGCCTCCAAGTCCGTCAGGATCTCCTTGCGCTCGTGTCATCAGGTCAGCCGGAGGATGAAGTCGTTAAGTTACTGGATATCATCTTGGCTGGGATGATTCGTAGAGGCGACATTTCGGAGGCTCAGGGGTTGATTGAGAAACTGATTCTCGGTGACTCCACCGTACCATTTACCAGTTTCACTTCAGTCCTGCACGAGCTTGAAAGCAGGGATGATATTGTCTTGGACAGATGGGTGGTGCGCTGGCTGCACTCTGACTCACTGAGCCTGGCCCTTGCGCTTAGGCGCGGCCTGTTTGCAGCCAGTGAAGGTCGAGTGTTCACATTTGATTTCAGCCAAGCACTCGAAATACCTGACAGCGATTACCTTTTCATCGCACGCAAAGCGCTCGGCACCTTCTTCTCAAAGCCCCTCTTCATTGCGTCCCTGATTGTCAGCCTCATACGTAACGCCTCTGGCGCGACTCAGGGTGAACTGGAGAGGCTGTTGTTCAACCCGGTGCTGATTAACTATTCAGGGCTGGAATCAGACTATCTGGACGAGATCGCGGAAAGCACCACCGATTCGGCATCACAGGCTGTTCAGCGTGCACTACAGGAGCTGCACAAGTATCTGGAAGGCCTCGGGGATGCGCACATCCGCGAGTTGCAGCCTTCGGAGCGTCAGCGTCAGTTGGAGCACCATCGACGCAGTGAGCAGATGCAAAATGACATGGTGGAAGCTCGCGCGTCCTCGATCATGGCTGACCTGGTCCGCGAGCAAGTCATACTGTATGGCACCGGAATGGCCAGTTGGGTGCCGGCGTTCCCACCTCCGCAAGACGTGGCCGACGGTGATACAGGGGCAATGCGTCGGATCGAGCAATCCCTCGCCACTGTTCAACACTTTTTCCAGATTCCCCGGCAGTCGGTTCTGGAGCCCTCCAGTCTAGAGATCCAGACCCTCAATTTCTTGTATGTGGAGCGTACGCGATGAAACTGGTCTTCCGCGAGTACCTCGCCTCGCTTCGCGAACGAAATGAATTGGATGTCGTTCTGCCTGATCTTTTGAGTGAGATGGGCTTCAACGTGATCTCCCGTCCGTCAACAGGGCCACGCCAGTTCGGTGTCGACGTTGCCGCCGTAAGTCCCGAGGACGATGGCGAGCAGAAGCTCTACTTGTTTACCATCAAGCAGGGCGACCTGACCCGAGCGGAGTGGGATGCAGTGCCCCAAGGGGTACGAACCTCAATCAACGAGATCCTTGATGGTTACATTACCAAGCGAATTGCCCCTCAGTACGAATCACTGAAGATCGTGATCTGCCTGTGCTTCGGCGGCAGTGTGAAGGAAGCAGTGAGAGACACACTCACAGGAATGATCGAAAGAGAAACCACTGACAGAATCTCATTCCAAGAATGGAACGGCGATTACATGGCGGGCTTACTCGCCGACGGTTTGCTGCAGCATCAGCACGTGAGTAGGAGCCTGCAGTCGCGGTTCCAAAAGTCCATTGCAATGCTCGACGAGCCTGACGTCTCAGTTCAGCATTTCACCGCGCTCATTGAAGGGCTTGTGGAGTCCGGCAACCAAGACCACGTGCAGCGACTCGCCACGCTGAGACAAATGTACATCTGCCTCTCGGTGCTGTTCGTCTGGGCTCGTACCCAAGACAATCTCGAGGCCCCCTACAGAGCCAGTGAACTGGTCATTCTGCGAGCCTGGGAGCTGGTCAAAGATGATGTTGAGGCTGCGTCGATCGGGTATACCCACATCGGCCTGACCTTCAACGAGCTGCTGGATCTGCACACAAAGATTTGGGCCGAGCTAATGGAGGAGAAAATCCTGCCGCTTGCAGCAAAACGAGACGCACTGGCCTGCTCCGTTAACTCCCACAACCCTATCGACATCAACCTCAAGCTGTTTGAGATTCTAGGTCGCGTGGCCGTGAGGGGGCTTTGGATTCTCTGGCACCATCTGGATGGTGATGGGCTGCGAGTACTTGAAGCATCCGAGGTGCCAAAAGAGGCCTCTAGGCTCGCATTCCACATCGCTGAGCTCATCAAGAACAATCGCGCGTTGCTTTCCCCTGTAGCCGACGAGCAAGTCATCGAGATTACTTGCGCCTTGATGTTCTTGTCGGCGATGAGGCAGTGGCGCCGCTATGCCCGGGATTACAGCGATGAGCTTCTGAGTTACTACCACTTCAATTTCACTAAGCATCATCAGTACCCCACCATCCACGGTAGCTACCAGGAGCTGCTTAGGCATCCTCAGACGAGGACTGATGACTATCGGGCGCAGCACACCAAGGGCAGCGTTCTCATACCGATCATGGTGCTCTGGGCCACTTTGGATGGAGAAACGGAGTTTAGCGGCCGATTCTCTCAACTCGTACGAAACGAGATGAAACATTGCAATCAGCAGCTCTGGATGCCTGGGCCTGATACTGAGGCACTCTTGTATCTCAGCAAAACTCCGCACGGGCTTGCGCTGTGTGACGTCCCGATCACGAGTGACGGTGAGGCAGCCAGAAAAATCTTGGGCAGGGAATGCTCTACAGAAGGTGACTACACGCGCCTCTCTGCGGTACGCCTAGGGCATTGGCCTTTATTGGTTATGGCATGCCGCCATAGCCGACTTCCGATTCCACCGCAACTCTGGTACCCAATCATAATCAAGGAAGACCCGGCCCCAAGCACCGATGCAGGTTCCCGGCAAAACGCTGCTAAAGCCAACTAGGCGCACTCTGTGTACTGGTTATCGCGCCGGGCCAGCGCGAACCTGAAATCTGACGGAGGCAGGACAATTCACTTTGTATCCTTGCCGAAGTGGGACAGCGAATCCACGGTCAAGCAGCGCTGATTCAGACCACAATGCTTGGCTGCTATCTAGGACGAGTGTGAAAGTCGAAGGTGGCTTGAGAAGTGGGAAATACGAACGGGGCGACAATGGTTGCCCCGTTGTTGATCGACGCTGTTACTTCAGGTGCTGCCTGATCGCCTGTGCAGCCTGGTCCATCGCACTGCGGGTCCCAGGCACTTCGCCGAGGACCTTGAGCAGGCCGAAGTCATGGATCATGCCGTTATAGCGCACTGCGGTTAGCCGCAGCTGCGGTTGCTAGCAGGCATGAGCCTTAGGATTGAGGCCGTCCCAGAGCCAGCCTCGAGCACCGGACTGAGTCCGCCCCACTGCCTCATTCATCCAACAATCGACGTGATACTTCGCGCACTCGACGGCCTTTCGCCATTCCTCGGGGGAATCGCTCATCGCAGCGGACAACCACTTGGCAGACCGCTCATTACCAGGGAGTCGGCGTATGCACCCATACAGCTCTGCGGGAGCCCAACTGAATGGTGGAAAAGCGGACACGACCAACAGGTAGGCCCTCATATTCTTCAACACCCAGAGCCGCTGAAGCCCCAAGCCAAAACGTTGGTCACGTAGCAGTATGAGTAGATCAACCAAGCGTTGAGGCTCAGGCACACCCACCCAGGCAATCATCGACGCGTTCGTGAACGAACGCATCTTGTCATCGGGTTGAACCCGCGCATCGAAGCGGCTCGCCCAAGTTTCTGCGGTTCCATGCTGCTTCAGTGCCTCCCACAGTGGATCGTTCCAGATGACTTCCAGTCGAGGATAGTCATGCAACAGTCGTTGAAGCTCGTCTTGGCGGGAAATGCACGCTCCTTTCAGGCGTCCACACCACTTGTGGTACCAGGTCTCAGGACACAACACAGCACCTTCAGGTTCTAATCGCCGCCCCAGCGCATAACCGGTATGTGCACATCCGAGCTCTTCAGCCAAGGAGTGCGTAAACAGGGTGGCCCGGAGCCTCTCCACCTGGCGATCTTCTGGCGACGCGCGTTGCATAGATACCTCCTACGCTTCCTACGGAACTCGCCCTGTTGGCACAACCTGCAGAATTACTTTCGCCAGCTGCGTCATGAAAATCAATAAGTTAGATACGACCTAGCGCCATATCTCAAGTCGTAGAAAAGTGTAGGCGTCTCCGACACAATCATGTCAACGAACCGATCAACGTTCAGACGAGGTAGTAACCATGGCCACGCCAGTTGGGATCACGAGGCCTGATAGATGGGCCCAGTACGGGAAACATCTCGTGTATTTCCCATCGCGCAAAAATCATAAGCAAATTATCTGCGATAGCGTTTTGGAAGGTGACTATTGCGTGCACCTTGAATGGGATAACGAAGTGATCAGTTATTCCAGCCAACCAGGCGAGTTGGAGGTGACAATAGCAAATCGCCCTGGGCGCTACCGTCCAGACTTTCGGGTGGATACCGCCGACACCACCTACTTCACAGAAGTCAAATTTGACTTCACTGCACTGCGTCCTCGGGAGCGTGAAAAGCTCTTGGCTGCACAGCAGTCGTTTGCACAACTGGGTTACACGCTGGCGTACGCCGACAACAACAGCATTCGTAAGGGCTCGCGATTGCAAAACTTGAAATTCCTCTATTTCCAATCGTTCAACACAAAAGATGCTGAAGCCATTGGATGCTTAGCATGGTTGCGCCAAGTTTCATATCCAGTGACGTTACGTCAGTTGATTCACTGTGATCGCCCCGTTAGCGAGAGCATGATTTATAAGGCGCTATTTAAAGGACAACTGGTGACAAACCTTGACACCCCGCTATATCTAGACAGCGTAGTGGAAAAACTCATCGAAGACCTAGGCATGTAGAGGGCTTCGGTAACGGAAAGATGTTGGTATGTGACGGAATTCTTTAAGAGCATCTACTACCTTTAGACAAACACCCCATGCGCTATACGAAAATTCGCTACCGCGCACTAAAAGGCATTTGCAGCATGAGTAAACCTAGAGCTAGTAAGCTAAATATAAATGCGCCACGGAGCCCAGCCAACAGAGCAAAAATAGTGGTAGATAACGGGCATGAAATTTCGAACAACTGGATGCTAGCCAAACTTTACCCCCTCGATATAATGCCACACTACATACCTATCCGCGATGCGAACACCAAAGAGATCGTTGAACAATGCTTTGCAAACCTTGAGAGCCTATCAAATCAAAAAACTCGATACGACGCATATTAAAGCACTGCCCTAATCAACTCGCACGATGACACATTAACACCTTTACCACTCTGCTTAAAATTAGGACTCGCGAACAGCACAGGCATCACTGAAACATATTGAAGGCACAAGCATCATGATTGAACCAAGAGTAGGCGCACAGTATAAACTCGACAATCAGATACACGCGATCATCACGATTTCTGAAGACTTTATCTCGCTTTGCTCAGTCAGGCATCACCACCACAGGTTTATCACCCCTATAGACTTCCAAATAATGGTGGACAGCGGAAAGCTGGAACTGCACAAGCGCACACCATCGGAAACAAGCCGATTCGGAAGACTCAAATCGCTAAGTGCGGAAAACTTAAAAAGGATCGATGACCATAAACCATTTGTAGAACTGGTTCTTAACAACTTTGGTGGTCGCATAACAGTGGAAGCACAGCACGCGATTCAGGTGCTGGCAAAGAAGCTCAATCGCTCCAAGCCACCTTCAATCAGTTCTGTTCGTCTCTGGGTCAAACGTTTCCTCGCATCGAATCGAAACCCTGCAGCGCTAGCACGTAAAAAAAACCGCCGCCGGCCACCTCAACTCCCCCGAGTTACCGAGGAGTTAATGAAGCACTACATTAACACAGTGTATTTGCAGCTACACAGACCGACCTTAGCGCATGCATACAGGCTATTCAAAGGGCATTTGATCAAAGAAAACCTTGAACGCGCACGGCAAAACCTGCCGCCGTTGATCATCCCCTGTTACTACACTATGCGTAGACGTGCGCACATTCTTGACCCTTACTACGTCACCAAGCTTCGTTACGGTGTTGAAGAGGCCAATAGACGTAGTAAGTCTAGCGGCAGCTTGTACGTAAACAAAGAGAGCACTGCCGTGACCATTTTCGACTCCTACGTATGTAGCAATATGGTTATCGACAGTCGAACAGGGCGAATGGGGAGGCCCATTTTGTCTGCCCACCTCCTTCCAAGTGCGCGCTACTGCTCTGGCTACGATATCGACTTTGGAGCACCATGTGGTGAAAAAATGATGCGCGCCACGAAGTCATCCATTTTGGCTAGAGGGAAAATGAGTGAAATAATTGCAGATCACGGACCCGAGATTCTGAATATCTGGGCGCTGTCTAGCTTTCACTCACTTGGCATCAAACCAGACTATGTACCCGTTCGCGATGCCGATGCTAAGGCGATTCTCGAACGATGGTTTCTTACTGTCCAAGAGCAGTTCTGCCAAACCATTCCTGGCTTTACGTTCGGCTCACCCAATGAACGAGGCGAATACATGCCAGCCAAGCATGCCGTCTTGACCCTTGAGCAGTATCGAATTTCATTTAGCAAGTGGCTCGCCTCTTACCATGTAACAACTCACAGCGAACTTAATGCTAGCCCTAACGAAGAACTTGCCAGATTGGAAATGACAGAGTTGCCTGCAGAGCGTTACACCCAGGAAGAACTTGATCATCTGTGCCTCAGCAGTTGGCAACGAAGGCTTGATAAGGGCAGGGTCAAAAAAGACCATCTCTCATGGCATGGTGATGGCGTAGCAGATATTGCTCAACGCCTCAAGAAAGGACAGTCGGCAATCATCTATTTTGATCCTTGTAACTTGGCCACAGTTTGGGTCGCTCACCCAGATACGCCGGACGATTGGCACGAAGCAATCGCGACACACCCGGAATACCAAAATGGTCTAACGCTTTCAGACCACATGCTAGTTCTTGAAAGACTCAAGGCAGAAGGCAACAAAAAGTTTAATGAGGACCAAGCTTGCTTGATGCTGCTCGACATGAATGAGTACATTAAAGCTTGTGAGAAAAGCAACGCTGAGAATGGCTTATTGCCAAAGGCAAACTCTGCTCTTAAAAAGCAAACACACCCTTCTATTGAACGTACGCAGGCGGACATACCTCGACTTAACGATCAACTTCCTCAAATGCCTGTCCCTTATGAGCGCCAAGAGCTGGACAACACTGACTTCCAAGCCTATCAGCTGCCCGGCAAACGCGAGAGCGACGACTTAGGCCGATCTTAATTATAAAATTAGCACGCCAACACAACATGAAAACTGGCTTAACAATTGCAAACCAACCTTACTTCAAACTCCGAGATAATGCGACGCCGCAGCATTGAAAGGAGTAAATACAATGCACACCGAAGCTGCCACCAAACTTAAACATCTGAGTGAATTCACAATTGCCCACCCTATGTATGTAGAGGCATTTCGTATTCTGCACCAAGCGACGGAGGCCAGATCTTTAGGACGTGAAGATGCCAGTGCGATCTTATTCGGTGAATCAGGAACGGGCAAAACCACACTTTGCAACGACTTAATGCGTGATTATCCTCCCCCCTACAAATCTAAAACCCCATGCCATTCTGATTGGATTATGCCTGTGGTTTACTGCCGAGTTCCGTCTGAGGCAACGGTCAAGGCATTGACAAATCGTCTACTAGAAACCTTCCAAGTATTTCTTGGCCGCCAATCACAAGAAGCTCTTGAGTACCACCTATTCACTCTACTAAAAACCTGCCAAACCAAGCTGCTGATTCTAGACGAACTCCCTCACTTGCTCCGTGGACTAACGCCTACTGCTATTAGAACTGCCGCCGACTGGCTCAAAAACCTAATCGACGCTTTTGAAGGTTTAGTCTTAATTGCAGGAGAGCCAGATTGCGAAAAAATTATTGACATTAGAGCTGCGCTCAGCGATCGGTTCCCATATCGCGCAAGGCTCAAACCTTTCACGATCTCAACTGAAGAAGACCTCAATGATTTTAATCGCCTGATACGGGCATTCGCCTCAGAAATTCAAAACAACATGGGATTCACTGCAATGCCCCACCTGACGGGAAAAAAAGAAATACTTGCACTGTTTGCACTAACGAATGGAAACTTACGAAGATTATCAATTATCTTGTGGGAGTCATGTCGAATGGCGCTCATCAGAAATGATCAAACACTAACAGTTTCTGATTTCAGCAGAACAGCAAGCAAGATAAATTTCCAAGGACGACTCACATCAGCTGACCCATTCAACCTAAGCCTTAGCGCTTTAGAAAAAATAGTCTACAAAAAGTAAGTTGAAGACAATCATGCCCAGGCTACTTTACGTCCCTATCCCCCTCCCCAATGAAAGTATACTTTCCATACTTTATCGTTGCGCCAAACACAACGGATTACAGAGACTAGATATTTTAAGTTCTGCCTGCAGCGGTCTGCAATTCTCGAGCTTAGGCTTACCACAATGGTACCTAGGCAGGGCGCACCAAGTGCTGCGTTCAGATCCACTCATCGATGAAACTGATCGAAAAAAAATTGACGCCATTTTCCCTAAAAAAGTAAGAATCAATGGCCAAATCCATGCTGACTATGGAACCTGCCAAATACACTGGTCAATGTTACGCAACAAGCTAGCACTATGCCCTGCATGCATTAAGACAGGACATCTCAACATCATGCACAACTTCGAGTTTTCCGAGGTATGTCCGATCCACGGATGCATCTACATCACGAAATGCCCGACGTGTGGAAAAACCCTTGACTGGGTACACTTAAAAGATTATCACTGCCCGTGCTCATATGATCTCAGCCTGGCATCAACCGACGTTGTAGACAAGAGTTACAGTATCGTGGTCTACGAGGCCTTCTGCAATGGCAACCAATCTTTCCTAGAAAGGCTGAGACACTGCATGATGATGACGCATACCATAAGCACTTCTAAACAGCGGCATACGATAATTGACTTCTGCACTAAAATCTCATTATTAGATCGCGAAATTTTTTTCACTGAAATCGATAAGATTCATGATCTCACACCTTCATTGCATAAACGCGCATTATTAGCCCCATTTTTACTGGGCAAGGATCCAGCTATCAGAGATCTCGCCATACAGTATTGGTGCGGACTTGAACAAGTCAAGCCTGAGCAATGCGGAAATGATTGCCCTTGCGAAAGCCTCCCCCTCACAAGAAAAGAACTAAACTATATTTTCGCCTCCAAAGAAGAGGTATCCAACCTCATAGCAGATAATAAGATATTACCCATACCAAGACAGACCCCGATTATAAAATCATTGCGCTTCTATCGCTGCCCAAACTTATGCAACACTCTAAGAAACAACTCTACAATCGAATGGTACGAAAAAAACAGCGCTGCTATAGCCGACGCAGTGTTTACACCTATAACACTTGCAGACGCTGGGGAATACCTCAAGACAACGGCATACGAGATAGGGAGACTGATCCGCTATGGCCTCATAAAGGGTTTAGCTTTACCAACCCACCCATTCATTTCTACGACAAAGGAGTGGGTTAAAAATTTTAACGACACATACATACTGAAAAGCCACCTAGACATAGCGATAAACTATAAGAAAAAGCCTCTAAAACAACTAACCAACGTACTTCAACAAGGGCTTAAAACAAGACTTGGAACACATCCACCGCCTACGGTTTACTACAGAAAAGACCTTCCATCATTCATGTCGAAAGCCCTCAAAGCGCTTGCCGACTCAGAATCTGACGTCACGCACCAACACATAAGAGGAAAAGTTATCCGCAAACTAATCAATGTCCGGCAAGAAGACATGAAAAGACTACAACAGCTCAAAATTCTCAACCCAAAATATAGGCTCAACGAAAAATCGTATTTTCAACTACTATACACAAAATCAGATGTCGAAAAAGGGATAGCGTGGCGTAAAAAACACAAGACATTAGAAGAAGCGGCAGCGATCATTGGCTGCGAAAAAATATTCCTATACAAACATTTTATAAAAAACAAATACATAACACCAATTAGACTATCCATGTATTACCTCACAGATGCCGAGGTAGCAAAGTGCTCGGAGCACTTCAACACTTACACCACGCCTGCCAAAGCCTCAACCGAAGTGGGGATGATGGTAGAAGTATTTAAGAAAAACTTCTTGGACTCTGGGCTCCTGACTCCGCTACCAGCCAGCCATCCACACGCGATACGCAATCAAGTTACTCTCAAGCGGCAGGACGCAAGGGACGCTTTGGAAAATTATTTTCTAGATAAAGAGGTACCTTGCCGCTGTATTTTCAAACGGCGGACTTAATAGCCCTGGATGCGACCGCACTCGTAGAGAACCGTCGTGAGGTCTTCTCGCTGCACCCGGCTCAGCCATCTACAGCTGATTCATCCTGATCACCGCTCCTCCCCCAGCGTAAACCGAAGGCCCCCTTGCAGCAGCCACCGGCTGTAGCCCACTTTTACCGTGCCTCAAAAAACTTTGCATCTCCCACTGGACAAACCGGTCAGACCAGCTGAAAGTGTTGGAGCGGGCTTTGGAGCATAACCCCCTTGAAAAATGCAAATCAGCTGCACAAAAAAAGCAGAAAATCGATCACACCTTTCCGTAAGTGACTGATTTAACTGTTTTTTTTAAACGCGATTTTTAGCACATTCAAGTTTAGGCGTTACATGGCCCTCGCAGTGAACAAACCGGTAAGACCACAATAATTAAGTCCTGCACTCTTTCGCTCCGTGTGGCTGGGGGGCAAGGACACCGACCCGAGATCCCTCCCATGCTCAAATGGTGTTCGCGTTCGATCTTCCTCCAGGTTGTGCTCGGCCTCGCCCTAGGCGTTGCCTGTGGCCTGAGCTTCCCCGACCTGTCCCTGCAACTCAAACCCCTGGGTGACGGCTTCATCAAGCTGATCAAGATGCTCATCGGCCTGATCGTGTTCTGCGTGGTGGTCAGCGGTATTTCCGGCGCCGGCGACCTGAAGAAGGTCGGGCGCATCGGCCTCAAATCGGTCATCTACTTCGAAGTGCTGACCACCCTGGCCCTGGTGATCGGCCTGGTATTCGCCTTTACCAGCGGTATCGGTAGCGGCGCCAACATCCACCTCGACCAGCTCTCCAGTGCCGATGCCGGCGCCCTGGCCGACCGTGGCGCGCATATCCACAGCACCACCACCTTCCTGATGGACCTGATCCCCACCTCGGTGGTGGGCGCCTTCGCCGACAACAACATCCTCCAGGTGCTGCTGTTCTCGGTGCTGTTCGGCAGCGCCTTGAACCTGGTAGGTGAGTCAGCCTCGGGCATCTCGCGGCTGATCAACGAACTGAGCCATGTGATCTTCCGCATCATGGGCATGATCGTGCGCCTGGCGCCGATCGGTGTGTTCGGTGCCATCGCCTTCACCACCAGCAAATATGGCCTGAGCTCGCTGCAGCATCTGGGCGGCCTGGTGGCGCTGTTCTACCTGACCTGCGCCGGCTTCGTGCTGATCGTCCTGGGTACCGTGATGCGCCTGTCGGGCCTGCGCCTGCTGCCCTTCATCAAATACCTGCGGGAGGAGTTGAGCATCGTACTGGGCACCGCCTCCTCCGATGCCGTGCTGCCACAGGTGATGCGCAAGCTCGAGCACTTGGGTATCGGCAGCTCCACCGTCGGCCTGGTGATCCCCACCGGCTACTCGTTCAACCTCGACGGTTTCTCCATCTACCTGACCCTGGCCATCGTGTTCATCGCCAACGCCACCGGCACGCCGCTGGCCATGAGCGACCTGCTGACCATCCTGTTGGTGTCGCTGGTGACTTCCAAGGGTGCCCACGGCATCCCAGGCTCGGCGTTGGTGATTCTCGCCGCCACCCTGACCGCGGTACCGGCGATCCCGGTAGTGGGCCTGGTGCTGGTGCTGGCGGTGGACTGGTTCATGGGCATCGGCCGGGCGCTGACCAACCTCATCGGCAACTGCGTCGCCACCGTGGCCATCGCCCGCTGGGAGAAGGACATCGACCTGGACCGCGCCAACAACGTGCTGGCCAACAAGCCTGGCTTCGCTCACGCCCCCCGCAAGCAGGGCCAACCCCATCAACAGGAATTCTAAGCCTGAACCGGCCGGCGCCAAGCGCCGGCCGGCCAAACGCAAAAACGCAGCGCCTCTCAAGGAGCGAACCGTGATCAGCTCTTCAACCGTAGTCACATCAGTGGTGGAGAAACTCCGCCAGGCCCTGGCCCGAGGCCAGTGGCGCAGCGGCGACATGCTGCCCGGCCAGCGCGAGCTGGCCGAGCAGTTGGGGATCAGCCGCCCCAGCCTGCGCGAAGCCGTCATCGTCCTGGAAACCCTGGGCCTGGTGCGCTCGATGCCCGGCAAGGGCGTGCTGGTGCTGGACGCCGACGCCGCCCAGGCGCAAAGCCCGGAAGCCGTTGCCGCAGCCAGCCTGGCCGACGTGCTGGAACTGCGCTACACCCTCGAGCCCTTCATCGCCGGGCTGGTGGCGCAATCGGCCGGCAGCCAGGACATTGGCCAACTGCGCCTGAACCTCATGGACATGCGCGAAGCACTCGACGCCGGCGACAGCGAAGCGGGCGTCAACGCCTACATCGCCTTCCACGAGGCGCTGTTCGCCCTGACCACCAACCCGATCTTCCAGAGCGTGGTGCAGCAGACCGGCAATGCCCTCAAAGAGAGCGCCGAGATGCTGCGCAAATCGCCCGAACACCTGGCCGCGCGCCTGAGCGAAAACGAAGCGGTGGTGCGTGCCATCCGCGAACGCAACAGCGCCCTGGCCAGCCTGCAAATGCGCCGGCACATCCTCGCCGAGGGCGAGCGCATGGGCATCGCCCTGAACATCCCGGACGACCACCCAGGCACCTGAAACAGGAGAGCGACCATGACCACCTGCGCCCACGCCGCCCCGCACCTGCCTGCCCTGCTGGGTGCCGGCGAAACCCGCCTGTCGGCGGAGCAGATCTACCCCCGGCTGTTCGACGCCATTCTCGAACAGCGCCTGCCACCGGGCAGCGCCTTGCCCGAGCAGGCCCTGGGCAACGCCTTCGGGGTCAGCCGTACGGTGATCCGTCGGGTGCTCGGGCGCCTGTCCGACCAGCAGGTGATCGTGCAACGCCCCAGCCACACCGCGCACCTGGCCGCCCCCGACCCCGAGCAGGCGCGCCAGGTGCTCAGCGCCCGGCGCCTGGCCGAGACCACGCTGATCGGCCTGGCCACCCAGCGCGCGCGCCCGGCGCAGATCCGCCAGCTGCGCCAGCTGGTCGAACGCGAACGCCAGCACCATGAGCAGGGCGAACGCTGCACGGCGATCCGCCTGGGTGGCGAGTTCCACATGAAGCTGGCGCAGATGGCCGCCAACGCACCGCTGGCGCGATTTCTCAACGGGCTGGTGCCGATGACCTCGCTGATCATCGCCCGCTATGAGTCGCCCTGCTGCGAGCACTGCGCCTGGCAGGAGCACGCGGCGATCATCGATGCGGTGGAGAGCGGTGACAGTGGCGCGGCGCTGGCGTTGATGCATGAGCATCTGGATCACCTGGAAGCCAAGCTTGATCTGGGGCGGGTGGTTTGAGGTAAAGGCCACCGGGTGCTCGCCGGTATTTTTGCAGCGACTATGAGATCGAGCGCCGCCCGCGCGGCGCATCGCGGATGAATCCGCTCCCACATTTGTTTCGGGCCAATTATGCCTGTGAGGGTACCGCTGCCCGCCTTGGTGCATGCCTCAAGTCAGGCGAGGCGCCAGCAGTGCCCCCCTTGATACCGCGTCGTACCAACAAGGCGGACCTGGTAATGGCACAGGACAGACTGGCCCGAAACAGATGTGGGAGCGGGCTTGTCCCGCGATGCGCCGCGCGGGCGGCGCTCGATCTCATAGGCGCTGCAAAAATACCGGCGAGCACCTGGCCGCCCCCCTGCAATCCCAAGACAGCATGTCGCCCCCCACCAAACACACCGCTTTAGCGCCCTATACTCGAAAAACCACCCCAGCCTCTACCCAGGGAGGCAGCCCGCGTGAAGCCGCTCGCCCTACTTTTGCCTGCCTGCTTCATGCTGGCCCTGGCCGGCTGCGCCGGCAAACGCCCCCCTGCCCCGCCGCCACCGCAAAACCTGCCCCCCGCCGTCTGGCAACGCATCGACCAGGACATCATCGAAGCCTCTGCCGCCGCCGCAGGTTCGGCCAACGACTACGCCCGACGCTCGATGCGGGTGTGGAAGGAACAGGTGCAGCAACGCACCGAAAACGACTTCATCCCCTGGTTCACCGGCTACTGGACCCAGCAATGGCTCACGCTCAAGGTGGCCTGGTACAAGATGAACAACGGCAATGGCAACGAGCCGCCGGAAAAACGCCTTGGCCTGTACTTGCAGGAGCAGTACCACCAGCGGGTGATCGATCCGGTGGCCGAACAGATCAACCCCGAAGGTATCCGCGACCGCGCCAGCGAGCTGTATCTACAGCTGCTGGGCCAGCAGTTGCCGGCGATCATCCAGCGCTACAACGCCCCGCCCGAGCAGTTCAGCCAGCGCCTCAACCGTATCCCGGCCATCGCCCTCGGCCCGCCCGATGCGCGCAACGCCACGCTCTATCAGTTGCTCAGGGCCAAGTCGCTGGAACAGCAGCCGGCCTGGCAGTCGCTGCGCCAACAGCTGCACCAACAGGCCTCCAAGGCGCCGGGGCAGACAGATGCAAGGCTGTCGTCGGTGGCCACCCAGGCCAGCGAAAAACTCGGCGCCAGCCTCGCCCCGCGCGGAGCGGCCAGCGCCATCGCCGCCGCGGTGGGCAAGGCGGCGGGGGCCATGATCTCGGTGGTGGTGACCGGCTACGGCATGCTCTCCCACGACCGCGAGCAGCCGCAGATGATCGAGCAGTTGCGGGTGATCCTCAACGTGGCGCTGAACGAGGAATGGCAGGAATTGATGGAGAACCGCCAGAGCGGGGCCATGGCGGGGGTTTACTATTTGTCCGGGCAGGTGGAAGACAGCCTGCTCGCCAACCGGGTGCCAGTGCAGGAGCAGCAGCAGGCGCCGCTGCTGATTCGCTTGCCGCCTTGAGTTGGTCGGTTGTGAGTGCCGACGATGGGGCCAACGCGGATTTCAGACCGGTGCGGGCGCCATGGCCGAAGTCGGCAAGCCGAAGATCCGATCGAACGCCCAGTTGTAGGCGAAGGTGTAGCACGGCACCAGGATGATGAACGCCAGGTCCACCACCAGCGCTTCCAGCAAGGTCATGTCCAGCCACCAGGCGATCAGCGGAATCAGGTACACCACCAGGGTCAGCTGGAAACCGATGGCATGCGCCACCCGCCGCGCCAGGCTGCGCCCGCGTGTCGCCTGGCGGCTCTCCCACCACTCGAACAGGCTGTTGTAGATCAGGTTCCAGGCCATGGCGATGGTGGTGATCATCACCGCCAGCGGGCCGGTATGCGAGGCCTGGGTGTCGGACAGGTAGGCCAGGCCCAGGGTCGACATGCACAGGCCGATCAATTCATAGAAGGTCACGTAGACCAGTTTGCGTTTGAGTCCTTGCACGGGGTTACCTTTACCGCTGGTTTGTCGAAGGCGGGTAAGGATGCTTCAACGCGCTTGACAGAAAAAGTCAGCACCTTTCAGATTTACTGAAAGGAGACTGCCATGAACTTTTCCAGCGATACCATCCTGCTATTCCTCGCCGTGCTCGATCACGGTTCGTTTTCCGCCGCAGCCCGTGCGCTTGGGCGCGTGCCATCGGCTGTGAGCATGGCCATCGGCAACCTTGAAGCCGAGCTGGGCTACAGCCTGTTCGAGCGTGGCTCGCGCGAGGCGCGCCCCACTGCCCAAGCCCAGGCCCTGGAGCCCCACGCGCGGTTGATCGCCGAGCAACTGGGGCTGCTGAGCGTGCACGCCCTGGAGCTGTCGCGCGGGTTGGAAAGCAGCCTGGCCATCGCGGTGGTCCCGGACATCGACCAGCGCCCGCTGCTCGCGGCCATCGCCCGCCTGGGCGAGCGCTATCCACTGCTCGATATCGAGCTGCTGGCCGCGCCACAGGAAGACGCCCTGCAACTGCTCGACAGCGCCAGGGTCAGCCTGTGCCTGGCCTTTGCCGGGCTGCAGGTCGACCCACGGCGCAGCTTCCAGCACATCGCCATGGAATCGCTGGTGGCCACCCTGTCACCGCAACACCCTGCCTATGTCGAGGGCCGCATTCGTGACCTCGAAGACCTGGTGCACCTGCGCCAGATCCTGGTGCGCAGCCGCGACCTGCCGCTGGCCGACCCACGCTCGTTGATCGGCACCTCGCACTGGCGCACCGACAGCCTCGACCTGGCCGTGCAGATGGTCGAGGCGGGCCTGGGCTGGGGCGACCTGCCGCTGTCGCGGGTCGCCCCGCTGGTCAGGGCCGGGCGCCTGGTACGCCTGGACTTTCGCAATACCCGCAACGCCCTGGAACTACCGGTACACGCGTTCTGGCTCAAGCAGCAGCCCATGGGCCAGGCGGCCAGGGCGCTGGTAGCGCTGCTGGCCTCGAAATGATTTGTGACCACTTGAGGGCATAGCAGCCAACCTCTGCGACATTTAGTCTTTCAACATTTTGCGCAAACGGCCGATACCTCGGGAACAGGCCCCGCCCCTCGTGCCACAAGCATGCGGCGCCCTTCCTTCCCAGAATCAAGGTCTCGAAACATGAACCTGAAATTCCGCCACAAGATCCTGCTCAGTGCCTGCGGCGTCGTCGTCCTGGCATTCGCGTTGTTTACCCTCTACAACGACTACCTGCAGCGCAATACCATCCGCCAGAACATCGAGTCATCGGTGCGCCAAGCCGGTCTGCAGACCGCCAGCAGCGTGCAGAACTGGATGAGCGGGCGCATCCTGGTGCTGGAAAACCTGGCCCAGGACATCGCCCAGCAAGGCGCCGGCAGCAACGTACCGGGGCTGGTCGACCAGCCGTCGTACACCAGCAACTTCCAGTTCACCTACTTCGGCCAGAACACCGGGCTGTTCACCCAGCGCCCTGACGCGAAAATGCCCGACGGCTACGACCCGCGCCAGCGCCCGTGGTACACCCAGGCGGTCAGCGCCAACCAGACCCTGCTGACGCCGCCCTACCAGGCGTCGGTCGGCGGCCTGGTGGTGACCATCGCCATCCCGGTCAAGGCAAAATCCAACGGCGAACTGCTGGGCGTGGTCGGCGGCGACTTGAGCCTGAACACCCTGGTCGAGATCATCAATGCCGTGGACTTCGGCGGCATCGGCCATGCGTTCCTGGTCGACCGTGATGGCCAGGTCATCGTCAGCCCGGACAAAGACCGGGTGATGAAGAACCTCAAGGACATCTACCCCGGCAGCCCCCTGCGCGTCGAACCCGGCATGCAGGACGTGAGCCTCGACGGCAAGGACCGCATCATCTCCTTCGCCCCGGTTCAAGGTTTGCCGTCGGCGCAGTGGTACATCGGCCTGTCGATCGACAAGGACAAGGCCTACGCCCCGCTGAGCCAGTTCCGCACCTCGGCGATCATCGCCATGCTCATCGCCGTCGCCGCCATCGCCGGCCTGCTCGGCCTGCTGATCCCGGTGCTGATGCGCCCGCTGACCACCATGGGCCGTGCCATGCAGGACATCGCCGAAGGCGAAGGCGACCTGACCCGCCGCCTGGCCGTGGAAAACAAGGACGAGTTCGGCGAACTGGCTACCGCCTTCAACCGCTTCGTCGAGCGGATCCATGCCTCGATCAGCGAAGTGTCCTCGGCTACCCGCCTGGTGCATGACCTGTCGGAAAAAGTGGTGGGCGCCTCCAACGCCTCGCTGAGCGGCTCCGAAGAGCAGAGCATGCGCACCAACAGCGTCGCCGCAGCGATCAACGAGCTGGGGGCCGCCACCCAGGAGATCGCCCGCAATGCCGCCGACGCTTCGCAACACGCCAGCGGCGCCAGCGAACAGGCCCACGGCGGCCGTGCGGTGGTGGAAGAAGCGATCAGCGCGATGACCGCCCTGTCGCTGCGCATCAGTGAATCCTGCGAGCAGATCGAAACGCTCAATGCCAGCACCGACGAGATCGGCAAGATCCTCGACGTGATCAAGGGCATCTCCCAGCAAACCAACCTGCTGGCGCTCAATGCCGCCATCGAGGCTGCCCGTGCCGGTGAGGCCGGGCGTGGCTTTGCCGTGGTCGCCGACGAAGTGCGCAACCTGGCACACCGCACCCAGGAATCGGCGGAAGAAATCCACCGCATGATCACCAGCCTGCAGGTGGGCTCGCGCGAAGCGGTGCACACCATGAACACCAGCCAGGTCTCCAGCGAAGAGACCGTGCAGGTGGCCAACCAGGCCGGCGAGCGCCTGGCCAGCGTGACCCAGCGCATCGGCGAGATCGACGGCATGAACCAGTCGGTGGCCACCGCCACCGAAGAGCAGACCGCCGTGGTCGAGAGCCTCAACCTGGACATCACCCAGATCAACGCGCTGAACCAGCAAGGGGTGGAAAACCTCAACGAAACCCTGCGCCACTGCGACGCCCTGAGCCAGCAGGCCGGGCGCCTGAAGCAACTGGTGGGCAGTTTCCGCATCTGATGTGATGCCTATCGCGGGGCAAGCCCGCTCCCACGCGTTTGTGGGGGCGGGATTGACCCGTGATAGCACCCGACCGGCGCTGATTGCGGATTGCCACAACATTCCTTGACCCAACCCCAACGCTCGGGCGCCTTGCTCTACCACTTGCTTCCACTTCCGTCGGGACGAGCTTGTTCGTGAGTTAGCCTAGGCCAATTTTAAGAACCCACCTGAGAAAGGCTATATAAACCAAGCGTGAAACAAAATCATAGCAACACTTATAGTCGTCACGACATTTAGCTCCCACCCAAAGCCATCACCATAGTCAAACGAGTAACCAATCAAGCCCGAACCGCCAATCAGCTTCAAATAAACAACCATCATCACTATGCTGAATAGCGTCATTATTATTGCCAGCACCCTCCTGCGCAGTACAAGCCTAGCAAAACAAATGGTCAACAAGGCATCAAGCCCTACAAACAAAAGCAACCCTGTCATATTCACTTCTTGTACTCTTTGTACAAATCAATTGCAGTAGGTGTATTGACTGCAGCCTCAGCCCCCAATGCTGCCTTGCTCATCTGTTTAATCGCGATCTCTTTGTCAACACGATAGTATTTGTATAGCCGCCATGCATCGGGCTCAAGCACAGGTCTAAACAACGCACCTATCGACAATGATAAATCGGCGACCAGATAAGCTAGCTTCCCCTCACGCTCTGTAAAACCTAATTTTTTCGAAGCCTCTTGATAACCCTTCTTGACAGGCCCTTGAACATCGTCGCGCCCCTCGTAAAGCCCCCTGAGGTTCTCATACACATTATTTGTTCCATGTGCGATTTATGGTCCGCCCGCTACAGCACAGAGCGTCCCCAATGAGCCGTAGCAAAAGCCACCTCCTGCTACTATCTGTCCCACGCCACCGAGAAGACCAACTGACTGCGTGATAATTCTCTCTCGCTGAAGTTTGAGATTATTTTTCTCAGCATTCAGTGCAGCGAGTGCCTGCTCTGGGTCCATTTGACGCTCATACACATCGTTTACCACCCGCCGCGCGTAATAGGCCAACTCCCGATTGAACTGCATCCGCAACCGCCGATCGCTCAGGTGTTTAGCACTAATCCCACAGCCATAGCTGATCAACCGAGACGCCGCCGCATTCACCTCCCAATACGCCTCATCCAGCCGCCCACCATATTCTTCGTCACGCTGGCTCATAGCTGCTCACCCCAGCTGGCGTACCCGGTGGTACCGGCGGCGTGATGAATCCAACTGATGGTCCGATAGCTGATAAACAGCCGCTCCTCGGCGTCCTGGTCGGTCAAGAGCACCGCATGGGGCACATCCATTTCCTGGCTGACGATCACCGCACCCTCCAGCCTCACGGAGAAGTACTTCTCCCGATGGCCTGCCGGATGAATGCGGTACAGCTGGATATCGCAGTCGAGCACTTCCCGGCTATCCACGGCTTGGGCCAGCCAGGGCGTGGACTTGTCGATGAGCTTGGTGACCATAACGGGCTGGTGGGTGCCGCGCTGGGTGTTGTCCGGGTTGGAAATGCCGTGGCTGAACGACATCACCGTGATCTCGTCCTGGTGCGCAATCTGGCACCTGTTGCCGATGGACGCCTGGGTATTACAGCCCGACGAAATCAAACCTTGCCGCTTGCCGTTAATACTCATGTATCCGTTGAAAGCCATGGGCTGCACTCCTTGTAGAGAAAGGATCGCAGCCTACGAAAACACTCATGGCGTGTATGCCGGACGCGTCTGAATTATCCGGCCTTCGCAGAACGCTTTGTTTATCGGGCCTGGGTGCTAGGGGTGATTGGCCATGGCCGAACAAGCCTCGGGCAAGTACTGGATCATCTACGACAGAGGGGAACGCCTGCACAACGAGATGTTCGTCACCGATACCGCAGGCATGATGTTTGCGCATCTGATGTGATGCCCATCGCGGGGCAAGCCCGCTCCCACTCTTCTGTGGGAGCAACTGTCTTGCTTGCCATTCAAAAAGCTGCGCTATCCCTGTGGGAGCGGGCTTGCCCCGCGATGGCCCTTCACGCCACCGCCACGTTCCTGCTCTTGCCGCGTTTCACCCACCCCACCAGTACCGCCGCCATCAGCACCAACCCCAGGTAGCCGAACAGCGGATACACCTGCCCCACCAGGCTGATGAAGCCCACCAGGCTGCACACGAACCCCACCACACCCGCCACCACCGCACCGCCGCGGAACTTCGCCGTGCCCGCCGGCAGCAGCCGCGAGAGGAACGAGAACAGGGTGCCCACCGCCGTGTTGACGATCATGCCGAAGATGATCAGGCACATCACCAACCCCAGCAGCGGTGACAGCTCGTTGGCGATCGACAGCATCGGCATGGGCAGTTCGGCGACGCTGTCCAGGCGCGACAGCATGCCGGCACTCATCACCAGCATCAGCCCGCCCAGGGCTGCGCCGCCGAGCAGGCCGCCGACCACCGCGCTGCGGCGGCTGCTCGCCGAACCGCCGAGGATCGCCAGGATGGGCGCACCGGCAACGATGTTGTAGGACACATACAGGAACGCCCCCAGCAGCCAATGGCTGGCACCGGCCTGCTGCTGACTGGCCAGCTGGTCGAGGGCGGCGAAGCTCTGGTTGCGGGTAAACACCGCGTACAGCGCAATGGCCGAGGCCACCAGGATCAGCAAGGGGGTGATCGCGCCAATGGCGACCATCACCTTCTGCACATCCAGGCAGACGATGGCCACCACCAGCACCGTGACCAGCACGCTGCCCGCCAGGGCTGGCACGCCGAACTGCTGCTCCAGCAACGCCCCGCCCCCGGCGAGCATGACCACCGTTACGCCGAACATGAAGAAGGTGATCATCCAGTCGACCAGCAGGCCCAGGTGTCGGCCGCAAATGGCCTGGATCACCTGCTTGTGCGACGTCGCCCGCAGGCGGTTGCCCAGCCCTGCCAGGGCCATGCCGAGGAAGGTGAACAGGGCGGCGCTGACCAGTGCCCCGACCATGCCCCAGATGCCGAAATCGACGAAGAACAACAGCAGTTCCCGCCCGGACGCAAAGCCCGCCCCCACGATCACGCCGACGAAAGCGCCAGCGATTTTCAGCTGCTCTTGCATGTGCACCTCTGGTTTTTATTGTTGTGTGTTCGTGAGGCCGCGAATCGACGTGGCCCTACCCGACGTACGCCTGCACCTCGATTTCCACATCCACCCCCAGCGCCAGCGCCGAAGCCACGGTGGAACGCACCGGCAGCGCCGCGCCGAAGAACTCCTTGTACACCTCGTTGAAACCGGCGAAATGGCCCATGTCCGACAGCCATACGGTGGCCTTCACCACTTGGTCGAGCCGTGCACCGCAGGCCGCCAGGCTTTCCTGGATACGCTCACAGGCGGCGCGGGTCTGGGCCTGGATATCGCCCTTCACCACCTCGCCGGCGGGGTTCATCGGGATCTGCCCGGAAAGGAACAGGAAACCACCCGCTTTCACCGCACGGGAAAACGGAAACGGCAGGCTGCTGGGAAAACGCTGAATGTCATTGCTCATGGCAATCTCCTTTGATGGTTGAGTTGAAACGTGCCGGGGACAGCCGCGCAGGCTCGACCCCTTGCTGGGTGAGGCTCGAGCACAAGGGCAGGCCTTGCAGCAGGTCGGCCGCCAGCCGCGAGGCCCCGGCGGCGGACTGGATACCATAGCCTCCCTGCGCGGCCAGCCAGAAAAACGCCGGCTGCTGCGGATCGAAGCCGATCACCAGGTCGCCGTCGGCGACGAACGAGCGCAAGCCTGCCCAGCTGTGGCTGGGCCGACGGATCTCGAGGGTGGTGATGGCTTCGATGTTGAAGATGCCCAGGGCCAGGTCGAGTTCTTCGGGCGCGGCGTCCTGAGGCTCGACTGGATCGGCGTTGGCCGGTGACCCCAACAGTTGGCCGGCATCGGGCTTGAAATAGAAGCTTTCGTCGACACCGATCACTGCAGGCCAGCGGGCGAAATCGTGCTGCGCCGGGCCCGGGAAGGTGAACGCGCTGCGGCGGCAGGGCTGCAGGCCGATGGTATCGACCCCGCACTGCTCGGCCACGCGGTCGGCCCAGGCGCCAGCGGCGTTGACCAGTTGCCGTGCCTGCAGCTGGCTGCCATCGCCCAGTTCGACCTGCCAGAGGCCGCTCACAAACTGGGCCCGAACCAGCTCGGCGTTGCAGCGCAACTCACCACCGGCCTGGCGGAACCCGCGCAGGAAGCCCTGGTGCAGGGCGTGCACGTCGAGGTCCATGGCACCGGTTTCATGCACCGCACCGGCCAGCAGTTCGCCGCGCAGGCTGGGCACCAGGGCCACCGCCGCGTCAGCATCGAGCAAGCTGACGGCGGTGCCGTTGGCCAGGTTCTGGGCGTAGGTGGCGTCGAGCAGGTCGCGCTGCTCGTGGCTGGCGACGTAAAGGCAGCCACGCGGCTCCAGCAATCCATGCTCACAGAAGCCAGCCGGCGGCTGCTCGTAGAACGCCCGGCTGGCGCGGGTCAGGGCCTGGATCTGCGGGGTGCCGTAGGCCTCCATGAACATCGCCGCCGAACGCCCGGTGGCGTGGTAGCCCGGCTGCGCCTCGCGCTCGAGCATCAGTACCCGCTGCTGCCCGGCCAGGCGATAGCCCAGTGAGGCACCGGCAATGCCGGCACCGATGATCAGGGTGTCATGGATCTGTGTCATCTACGCTCCCGCCGCGTGAATTATCATTTGTGAGAATTCTAATATATGAGAATTTCGGATTGCGCAAGCGTCCAAGGTAAGATGCCCGGCCCACCGCCTGTTCGAGAGCCCTCATGCCTGACGCCACGACTGCCCGCCCCCTGCTTGACCGCGACGAAGTCGGCGCGCGCCTGCGCCAGGTGCGCAAGGCTCGGCAGATGACGCTCAAGCAGCTGTCCGAACTCAGCGGGGTGCCGGTGTCGACACTGTCGAAGATGGAGTTGGCGCAGGTGTCGGTGAGCTACGAGAAACTGGCTGCCGCCGCACGCGCCCTGAACCTCGACATCGCCCAGCTGTTTCGCGCCAGCGGGCCGGCGAGCGCACCACAGCCCGCCACCGTGGTGGTCGATTCACTGGCCGAGGTGGCTGGTTACTCCACCGGCACCTACGACTACTACCCGATTGCCGGTGCCTTCCCGGAACGGCGCATGACCCCGGCGTATGCCCGCATCATTGCCCGAGAACGCGGGCAGTTCGACGATTTTATCCGCCATCCAGGGCAAGAGTTCGCCATGGTGCTGAGCGGGCGCGTGCGTATCGAGTTCGAGACCGGCGAGGCGGTGAGCATCGGCCCGCAGCAAACCGCCTACTTCGACAGCCAGGTGGGGCATATCTACCTGTCGGAAAGCGAGGATGGCGGGGATGCGCAGGTGATGGTGGTGATGACGGATCGCTGACCGGTGTTGAGTTGAAGATCCTGTGGGAGCGGGTTTACCCGCGAAGCAGCCAACGCGTTGCATGGCACCGGCTGCGCCGGTGTTCGCGGGTCAAGCCCGCTCCCACAGGGATCGCGCATGGCGCAAGGTCGATGCGGTCGAGGTGGGGGCAGTGCAGGCGACACAGGACAGTTGCCTCACAAACGCGGTTATAACCTAATAACGAACAAGTCTATTTGGCTATAAAAAAATCTATATGCTGGCTTCCATCCGATCACGGGCAAGCTGGGCGTCGAGTAGCGTATGGATGTAGGTTCTTTCGGTTTCACCATTGCGGGACTGGTTGTGGGCTTCATCGTCGGCATGACCGGCGTGGGCGGCGGCTCGTTGATGACCCCGATCCTGCTGTGGTTCGGCATCAGCCCAGCGACAGCCGTGGGTACCGACCTGCTGTATGCCGCCATCACCAAGGCCAGCGGCGTCTGGGTGCACGGGCGCAACAAGAACATCGACTGGAAGATCACCGGCTGGCTGAGCCTGGGCAGCGTGCCTGCCGCAGCGCTTACCCTGTGGTTCCTCAGCACCCTGCACACCGACACCTCGGCGCTCAATGCCGTGATCAAGCAAGGCCTGGCCGTGGTGCTGATCCTCACCGCCCTGGCGATCCTGTTCAAGTCGCGCCTGCAGGCCTTTGCCAGCAAGCATGCCGGTGACCACTACCACCTCAGCGACCGCACCCTCAACATCCTCACCGTCGTGACCGGCGTGATCCTCGGCGTGATGGTCACCCTGACCTCGATCGGCGCCGGCGCACTGGGCACCGTGGCCCTGTTCCTGCTGTACCCGTTCCTGGTCACCCGCCGCCTGGTGGGCACCGAAATCGCCCACGCCGTGCCGCTGACCCTGGTCGCCGGCCTGGGCCATGCCGGCATGGGCAACATGGACTGGTCGCTGCTGGGCTACCTGCTGCTGGGCTCGCTGCCGGGCATCTACCTGGGCAGCCACCTCACCGGGCGCATCTCGGACCGCGTACTGCGCCCGTGCCTGGCGGCCATGCTGCTGCTGATCGGCTACAAACTGGCGTTCTGATCCGAGAACGGGCTACTCCTGAGTGCGCCACAGCACCGGCCAGTAGTCCGGCCCCAACCCCACGCAGCGCTCCATCCGCAGCAGCCGGGTCAGGCGCATGCGCTGGCCGTCGAAACGCCAGAACTCTTCCGTGCCGCAGCTGCCGGGGTAATCGTTCTTGGCGTAGCTGTACAACTCACCGGTCCTCTGGTTGATGCTGATGTGGTCGCGGGTCAGGCTGTTGACCGGGCTGGCCGGCACCTCGAAGGCCATCGGCGTCAGTGCGTAGGGCGCTGATCGTGCCACCTGGTACAGCGCGTACTGGCAGTTGAAGTCGTTGCAGTTGTAACTCAGCAGCGCCAGGGCCTGGCGGTCGTTCAGCGCATGCAACTCAAGCTCAGGCGGCACATCGTATTCGTTCTTCAGCTGGTCCTGGGCAGCGGCCCTGGCCATCACCACCTGGGTGATGCCAGCCTGCTCTGCTTCGCTCAATGCGGGTCGCGCAACGAAGGCCGGGGCCTTGGGCGCTGGCAATGTGGGCAACTGCGCATCTTCGACCGTATCGCCCGGGCGAACCAGGGCACTGGGGTGACCGACCCGCCCCTGCACGGAGTCAATCAGCAGCAAGGCCGCGCTCAGGCCCTGCAACGAGCTCTCCCGCTCCTGATGAGGGGTGTCGTCCACCAGCTTTTGCCCGTTGCGCAACTGCCGCAGGACGGCATAGGCATCCGCGTCGTCCACCTGTAACTGGGTCTCGGCGTGGCGGGTGATGCGCCAGGCGGCCATCAATGGCTGGCCGTCGAGCAGAGGTTCGCCAGACCAGTCGGTACTGCCCAACAGTGTCAGGTGCAAAGCACCCGTGGCCCCTGCTTCGCGTTGTACGCGAATGAAAATGCGCGACTGCTCCGAATGATCGGCCAGCACCGCGGTGCAGTAGCGGGTATTGTCGCAGCCCACCACCCAGTCCTTGATTTCGCGGTACAGCGGTACCGCTTCGGGGGCCGCGGCCGCAAGGCCTGGGGTTGCCATTAAAAGGCCCAAGGCCCAGCCGTTCCGTGTTGTTGCGCGCATCATGCCGCCTTCCTGTCATGCCGTTGAAAGCCCCGCTCCGGGGGCGCGCCATGATTGCAGATACAGCGCACAGTTCAAGCGCCCTGAACGTGGATCCAATAGTGGTTTTCCCGTGGACGGGCTGGCACTATCGTCCGCTGTCGATTGCCAGAGCGCCCCCATGTCCGATCCTGCAAGCCCTTTGCTGCAAGCCCTGCGCGAGGGCACCCGAGCCTGCCACAAGGGGCTTGAACAGCGTCTTCCGTTTTTCAGCGACGGCTTCGACTTGCCGGCCTATCAGCGCCTGATCGAAGCCTACTTCGGCTTCCACGCCCCGCTGGAAGCTGCACTCGCCGGCTACCAGGGCGTCGAGCGCAACAAAGCCCCGGCTCTCGTCCGTGACCTGTTCGCACTTGGCCTCGACGCAGCCCAGATCGATGCCCTGCCCCAGTGTGGCGCCCTGCCGCTGATCGACAACGAGGCCAGTGCCTTGGGGGTGATGTACGTGCTTGAAGGTTCGACGCTCGGCGGGCAGGTGCTCAAGCGCGCCATGGCCGAGCGCCTGGGCGTCGGTGCCGACAGCGGCGCTGCCTTTTTCGACGTGTACGGGCCGTTGACCGGGACGCACTGGCGCAGCTTCCTCGCCCGCCTGGCAGAGGCCTCGCTGCCACCGGCCGCGCTGACCTGCTCGGTAAGCGCCGCGGTTGCCACGTTCGAGCGTTTCGAACAATGGCTCGAGGAGCGACAGGTGTTGCTCCATCCGTCGAACTGAGGTTCCCGGACAAAGCTGCTTACAATTGCATTGCCGATGGTCATACCCGATCATGGCCACTTGCCTTCAATGCCGACTGAAAGGAGTCTCCTGGCAATGCTGCTCATGCTCATCCTTCTCTCTGTGCTCAACCTTGCCATCAGTTGGTGGAACTGCCGCACCGTCGGCCTGATCTGGGATGAGGCCCGCTATGTCGGCGGCACCATGCGCATGCTCGCCTGGGCCGGGGCCATCGAAGCCACGCTCGGCTTCAGCTCGGTGCTGTTGCTGCTGGTGACCCTGTACTTCTATTCCACCGGCCATCTGCCCCAGGAATACCTCGATGCCGTCGAGAGCCTGTGGTACCTGCTGATCATCATCCCGGCCATCGGCAGCGCCGTGGTCATCAGCGTGCACTCGCTGGAAAACGCCTGGCGCCAGCGCAACTTCAGCGACATCGCCGTTGCCGCTTGGAACCTCTATGCCACCGCCCAGCGCCTGGAGCGCGCCACCCATGCGATGCCTGCGGCGTTCGAGCGGGTCAGCAAGCTGTTCCAGGGCAAGGATGACCGCAAGGCCGCGCTGGTGGTGATGATCGTGCTGATTGCCGTGACCGGCGGCGCGCTGATTACCTGGAAGCTGATCCGCCACTACGCCCAACAGGCCAGCGGGCCACAGCTGCCTGAGCAGGCAGCGCCGCAAGTGGTCACACAGGCCGCGACCGAGCCGATGCCTGAACCGTTGCCGGCCACGGGTGCCGCACGCAGCTCGGTCTGAGCCGCCAGCGCACTTTCGCGAAGGCCGCACGCGCGGCCTTCCCGACACAGCATCAGCCGCGTTCTATCCCCTCCAGCACCGCCGAAGACAGCGCCAATCCTTTTTCCAATGAGTTCTCCGTTGCCACCAGCAGGCTGCGCAACGGTTCGTCGGCTTTTTCCAGCGCCAGGGCGTTGGTTTCATAGGCCGCCTGCAAGGCCGCCACGGCGCAGACCAGCGCATCCTCGCCATCGATGCCGGCGCGAACCGAGAACATCGGAGGATGGGCTTCGTGGCAGGTGCCGAAGTGGGCGTGGGCCGTGGTTGGGCGCGGGGGAATGGGCCGGGAGGTTCCGGCTGGGGCGTGGTTCATCGGTGAACCTCCCGGAGCCAGGTGTGGGGTGGATCGGGCACGATTTTCAGCATGGTTCAGCACTCCTGTACCGTCATGGGAAAACTGCCCTCATCCGCCTGCACTCGAATGGGTGGCAGCTATACGCAGGTGTGCAAGACCGAGGATACAGGAACCCGGCGGGCCCGAAGGCCCCCCACGCATAGCCGCCATAGGGGCACCTCAACGGCGGTTCTCCGTCAAAGTTCCAAGGCGCTTTCGCGCTGTATCCTCGGGCTTGCACACCCGGTCGTTGAAGTGACAACGACCCGGCGAGACTAAGGAGCTCGGCTGACGAGAACAACCACCGAAAGGCCGCAAAATCATGCTTGGGAAATACCCTACGTGAAATAAGGAAAGTCCTAAGAATTCTCCGTAAAACCAGGCACTTGCGTAATCATTGCGATTTCATTCGATGGAACATGCACTTACAGCTTGCCGCTTGCTCCTGCCTGGATATCGCCCTAGCGTTCAGTCTCTTCCCCTCACAGCGCTGCGTGCCCCCATGTGCCAGAATCCACTTCTACAGCCTGCCTGCCTCCCACTCTTGGCCCCGAGGCATCCAACAAGAGCAGCCACCATGATTGAGTTCGATCACGCCATCGGCATTGCCGCCGAAAACCTGCACAAGCTGGTCACCAGCGCCACGCAGGTGCAACTCGAGGAAGCGTTGCTCGCCCCCGACGAGAGCACTTACCACATCACCTACAGCTACCAACTCGACCCGGCCCCCCTCAACGTCGACGCCGACAGCACTTCACCCCTGCGCCAGCTGGCGAAGATCATGGGTACCCGCCGCGAGCACAAGGTGTTTCTCATCGATGCGGCCAGCGGCAAGTTCAAGGGTTTCAGGAACAAGGAGTGATGAATGGCCAGGAAGCTGATCATCGACACCAACCTGCTCCTGCTGCTGGTAATCGGCAGCCTGGAAGGTGGCAGGTTCATCCGGGTGTCAAAACGCCTGAAGAAGTTCGCTGACGCGGACTACCAGAAGGTCCTGGCGATCATCGCCGAGCACGACGAAGTTCACATCACTCCCTACATCGCCACCGAAATCTCCAACCTGATCGACCTAACCGGCCCCGCCTACCATTCTGCCCTCGCCGTCGCTGGCCAGCTGTTCGCGATGTTCCGCCAGGTCGAGTCGGACATCCATACCGACAGCAGTGGCGAGCACTTCCTGCGCTTCGGTATCACCGACAACTCACTCATCCAACTGGCATCCGACTATTTCATCCTGACCGATGATCACCGGATGCTCGGCCCGCTGTTCGCCAGCCAACCCGCCAACGTCATCCCCTACACCCTCACCTGACCCCCGCCCTGACCCAAAGATCAAAACAATTACTTGATTTTTTGTACACGGATATATCGCCAAAGGTTTATATTCCGACCCACCTGAACAGCAAAGATAGCAAGTGGCCATCAGTCAGATACAACGGCCATGTGCACCTTCACTCTCACGGATGGGCGTCACGCATGAAGATAAAGAACAAGCTGGTCCTGGCCTTCGTACTGGTGGCTTTTATCCCGGTGGCGCTGGTCGGCGGCATTTCGGTGGTGAACACCCGCAGTGAAGCGGTGGAGCAGTTCCTCGATGGCAGTACCCGGGAAATTCGCCAGATCGACGGCAACATGCGGCAATTTTTCGACGGCACCCTGCAGAATGTCGATCAAATGGCCAAGGATCCTGTATACACCTCGGTCGCCTCGCTCAAGAACTACACCGCCGCCGATGCGGCCAGCCAGCCCATGCCGCCGGCCGCGCAGCAGGTCATCGACGCCTTCGCCCGCTATGGCACCACTCACCCGGCGGCCGCGATCCTGTCCATCGGCCTGGAAGACGGCAGCTACGCCAAGTGGCCAGACGACCCGCAACTGGCCAAGTACGACCCACGCACCCGCCCCTGGTACAAGGCCGCCATGGCCAGCCCGGACAAGACCGTGCGCACCGCCGCCTACTACTACGACAAAGACGATGTGGCCCTGGTCGGCACCGCCCGGGCGCTGCTCGACGATAGCGGCAAGGCCAAGGGCGTATTCGTGGTCAGCGTCTCACTGAAAAACCTCACCGAGCTGGTCAAGAGCATCAAGCTCGGCGACAGCGGCTACGTGATGCTGATCGAGGACGGCACGGTGCTGGTCGACCCGCGCGATGCCTCGCACAGCTTCAAACAACTCAAGGACCTCGGCGCGCCCTACGCACAGCTGGCCGCCACCGCACAAGGCTCCACCGAGGTGGTGATCGATGGCGTGCGCTACATGGCCAACGTATGGACCTCCCCGGGCCTTGGCTGGCGCTTCATCGGTTTGATCGAATACGACGAAGTCATGGCCGCGGCCACGCGCATGACCTACGTCACCGCCGTCATCGTGGTGCTGCTGGCGCTGGTGTTCGCCCTGGTGGCGGCGGCCTTCTCGCGGGTGATCGTCAAGCCCATCGGCCAGGTCAGCCTGGGCCTGCAGTCGATCGCCGAAGGCGAAGGCGACCTGCGCCGCGACTTGCAGATCCAGGGCAAGGACGAAACCGCCGAACTGGCCGGTTGGTTCAACAAGTTCCTGGCCGCCATCCGCCAGCTGATCCAGCGCATCGGCGCCGCTTCGAACAACCTGCAGCAAGCCTCCAAGGCCAACAGCACCATGGCCGACGACATGAACGAAGCCGCCGGGCGCCAGCGCGAGGCGGTGGAGCTGGTGTCCACTGCGTTCAACGAGATGGTCGCCACCGCCAACGAAGTGGCGCGCTCATGCAGCAGCGCCGCCGATGCCGCCGAACAGGGCCATCGCCGAGTGGCCGAAGGCAAGCAGCAGATCGAGCAGACCACCGACAACGTCAACCGCCTGGGCCGCCGCCTGAGCGAGTCGTCCCAGGCCATGGTCGAACTGGAGGCCGGCAGCCGCAGCATCAACCAGATCCTCGGCACCATCCGCGCCATCGCCGAGCAGACCAACCTGCTGGCCCTGAACGCCGCCATCGAGGCCGCACGGGCCGGTGACCAGGGCCGCGGTTTCGCCGTGGTCGCCGATGAAGTGCGGGCACTGGCCAAGCGCACCGCCGACTCCACCGGCGAGATCGACCAGTTGCTCAATACCCTCGGCGACAAGACCCAGGAGGTCTCGCAGAAGATGGAAAGCTGCCTGGACCTGTCGCGCGCCAGCGTGTCGTCGATCGAGCATGCGCGGGACAGCTTCGAAGGCATCCAGCTGTCGGTGAACGAGATCCGCGACCAGAACCTGCAGATTTCCGCCGCCGCCGAGGAGCAGCACAGCGTGGCCGAAGAGATCAACCGGCACATCCAGCAGATCTACGACGAAGCACGGCTGGTAGAAGGGCTGGCCAGCTCGGCACAGTCGGACTCCGGGCGGCTGGCGCAGCTGTCGGATGAGCTGAACGGTCTGGTGGGGCGGTTCAAGTCGTAAGGCGTCGTGGGGGCAGGCCTGCCCTGTGAAAGGGCCGGCATTGTCTACAGTGATCTCGAAGCCCTGCGCGAGATCACCATGCCCCACCCACCCCTCCCCCGCAGCGTCTGGGCCTTGGGCTTCGTCTCGCTGCTCATGGACATCTCTTCGGAGATGATCCATGCCCTGCTGCCGCTGTACATGGTTGGCGTACTGGGCACGTCGGTGCTGGCGGTCGGGCTGATCGAAGGCATCGCCGAAGCCACGGCATCGATCACCAAGGTGTTCTCCGGCGCCCTCAGCGACCGCTTGGGCAAACGCAAGCTGCTCACCGTGCTCGGCTATGGCCTGGCGGCCATGACCAAGCCCGTGTTCCCCCTGGCTTCGGGGCTTGAGTGGTTGACTGCAGCCCGCTTCGTCGACCGCATCGGCAAAGGCATACGTGGCGCCCCGCGTGATGCATTGATTGCCGACGTTACCCCAGCCGCGTTGCGCGGGGCGGCATTCGGCCTGCGCCAGGCACTGGATACGGTCGGCGCGTTCATCGGGCCGCTGCTGGCCATCCTGTTGATGTGGCTGACGGCGAGCCATTTCCAGACGGTGTTCTGGGTTGCCGTGATACCGGCCGTGCTGGCCGTCTGCGTACTGCTGGCCTTCGTCCACGAGCCTGAAGGCCCTGCCGCGCCCAGGCCCGTGCGCTCGCCCTTGGCATTGCCCGAACTGGCACGCCTGGGGCGCGGCTACTGGCGGCTGATCCTGCTTGCCACATGCTTTGCCCTGGCCCGTTTCAGTGAGGCTTTCCTGCTGCTACGCGGTCAGGCGCTGGGGCTGCCGGCTTTGTGGGCGCCAGCGGTGCTGGTGGCCATGGCGCTGGCGTTCTCACTGTCGGCCTACCCCGCCGGGGTGCTGTCGGATCGGCTCGGACGACGCGGCGTGCTGATGGTCGGGCTGGGCTTGCTGGTGTTGGCCGACCTCTCGCTGGCGCTGCTGCCGAACGGGCTTGGATTGGCGTTGGGCGTGAGTTTGTGGGGGCTGCACATGGGTTTCAGCCAAGGGGTGTTCAGCGCGTTGATCGCCGACAGCGCGCCAGCCGACCTTCGCGGCACGGCGTTCGGGCTGCTCAACCTGATGACCGGGGTGGCGCTGCTGGTGGCCAGTGCACTGGCCGGAGGCTTGTGGGATTGGTTGGGGTATCAGGCGACGTTTCTGGTGGGTGGGGCTTTTGCGTTAGGCACCTTGGCGGGTGTATGGAAATGCCAGAGCCAGCCCTGAAAGGGCCGCTCGGGGCCGTCGCCGAAGAGCCGGCTTCCACAATGAACTTGCACGTCCGCTGTAGGAGCGGGCAGCACATGTGGGAGCCTGCCTGAAGGCGTTGAGGACCGCGGACCTAAGCCGGCTCCTCGACCACCGGCTGCTGCTCGAACAACGACCACCCACCCTGCCCGTCCACTTCCAGCCGGTGGGTATGGAACGCCGCCAGGGTGCTGCGGTGCCCGACGCTGACCAGCAAGGTCTCGGGCATCTCGCTGCGCAGCAACGCATACAGCCCATGCTCCAGCCCCTCGTCCATCGCCGAGGTCGACTCGTCGAGGAACACCACCTGGGGCTGGTTGAACAGCACCCGGGCGAACGCCAGGCGTTGCTGCTCGCCCACCGAAAGAATCCGTGACCAGTCGCACTGCACGTCGAGGCGTTCGGCCAGGTGGGCCAGGTTGACCTGGCGCAGCGCCTGCTGCATACGCGCGTCGTCCTCGGGCCTGCCGTCTGCCGGATAAGCGATGGCCGTGCGCAGATCGCCCAAGGGCAGGTACGGGCGCTGGGAAAGGAACAGCGCCTGGTGCCCCAGTGGCCGCCGGACCTCGCCTTCGGCATAGGGCCACAGCCCGGCCAGGGCGCGCAGCAAGGTGGTCTTGCCACTGCCCGAAGGCCCCTTGATCAGCAGCGCCTGGCCGGCCTGCAGGTGCAGGTCGAGGTTGGCGATCAGGGCATGGCCGTCCGGGCGCAGCACCTGCAGCCCGGTGATGGCCAATGCTTTGGGCAAGCCGTCGGTGTCGACCTTGGGCAAGGCACTGGCCTGCTGGTTGGCATCAAGGAAGCCGGTCAGACGGTCGAGGGTGGCGCGGTAGCTGGCGAAGGTGTCGTAGGACTCGCGGAAGAACGACAGCGAATCCTGCACCTGGCCGAAGGCCTGGGCAGTCTGCATCACGTCGCCCAGCTTGATCGCCCCGCTGAAGAAGCGCGGCGCCTGGAGGATGAACGGGAAGACTACCGCGACCTGGCTGATGCCCAGGTTGAAACCGCTGAATTTCAGGTTCCGGAACACCAGCGCCCAAGCGTTGCCGATCAAGGCGAAGAAGCGGCCGAGCAGCGTGCCGCGCTCAACCTGCGCGCCCTGGTAGAAGGCAATGTTCTCGGCGTTTTCACGCAGGCGCATCAGCGCGTAACGGAAGTTGGCGGTGAGCTTTTCGTTGAGGAAGTTCAGGCGGATCAGTGGCTGCCCGAGGCGGAAGGCGATCCAGGTGGCGATCAGCACATACACATACACGGCGAACACCATCGCCCGTGGCACTTCGACCCCCGCCACCGCCAGCGGCGCCGACAGCCCCCAGAGAATCCCGGTGAAGGCCACCAGCGAGACCACTGCACTGACCGCGCCCAGCGCCAACGACACGGAGCCGGTGACGAACGCGTTCACATCCAGCTCGATACGCTGGTCGGGGTTGTCTACCGGTTCGGCGAGGAACTGCCCACGGTAATAGGCATCGCCGTGCATCCAGTCGGCGCTCAGGCGCTCGGTCAGCCAGACCCGCCAATGGATGTTGAAGGCCTGGGTCACGTAGAAGGTGAACAGTGCGCGTAGCACGTGAATGGTGGCGAGCACCGCGAACACCCCCAGCATGTACCAGAACACCGTCTGGTCCAGTGCCTGCAGCGCGCTGTAGAAGCCGTTGTACCAGAACGAGAACAGCACATTCAGGCGTACCGAGAACAGGGTCAGCACCAGCAGCAAGGCAAATGCCAGCAACGGCCGCCAGCTGCGTTGAATGCTGAAGTAGGGCCCGGCGAGCTGCCAGAACTGGCGGCCCCAGCGGGTGTAGCGCACGGCCAGCGTGGCGGCGGCGGTGAAGCAGACTAGGGTGATGCCAGTGGCAATTGCCAGCCAGCTCAGGCTGTCTTGCAGGGCCTGGTGCCAGTTCATGTCCATGGTGGGTTTCCGTGACAGTGTTTTCGCGAGCGTAGCATTCGCTTGCGAATAGCCTCACGTATATGACGGACATTTCATTTTTTGCCTGTCACGGCCGTATCGGGGGGGGGGGGGGAGGGCGGCCCCCACCTTTCCCTCTTCTCCCGCGCTAAGGAGTG
>NZ_JBMOWQ010000054.1:0-43061 GCF_049310485.1 Pseudomonas sp. GZD-209 | reverse complement strand
ATCGCGGGGCAAGCCCGCTCCCACGCGCCGTGCTTGCGCCAGCGTGGGAGCGGGCTTGCCCCGCGATATGGCCGCACCATCAGTCGCTAGGCCAACGCCTCACACACCTTGGGGTCCAGTCCCTCCCCCGCATGCGCCTCGATCCACTCCCCCAACTGCCTGCGCATCGCCGGGGTCCAGAAGCTTTGCAGGTGCTGTCGCACGCCCTGCACTGCCTTGTCCCGGTCCGGCTCGCTGTCGAAGTAGTGGGCGATCTGGTTGGCCATCTTCACCAGGTTGTCGCTGCTCATCGGCGCACCTCCGCCTTTTCCTTGCCTTGCGCCTGACGTCGCTCGTCAAGCAGGCGCCGCTGTTCGTCACTGAAGCTCTGGTAGCGCTTCTGCCATTCCGACGGCTGGAACACCTTCACCACCTCCACTGCGGTGACTTTGTACTCGGGGCAGTTGGTGGCCCAGTCGGAGTTGTCGGTGGTGATCACGTTGGCGCCGGACTCGGGGAAGTGGAAGGTGGTGTACACCACCCCCGCTGCCACCCGCCCGCTGACCCTGGCACGCAGCACGCTCTGCCCCGCACGGCTGCCCACGCCGACCCAGTCGCCGTCGCTGATGCCGCGGCTCTCGGCATCGCTGGGGTGGATCTCCAGGCGGTCCTCGGCGTGCCAGGCGACGTTCTCGGTACGCCGGGTCTGCGCACCGACGTTGTACTGGCTGAGGATGCGCCCGGTGGTCAGCAGCAGCGGGTAGCGGTTGTTGACCTTCTCGTCGGTGGGCACATATCCGGTGAGCATGAAGCGGCCCTTGCCGCGCACGAACTGGTCGATGTGCATGGTCGGGGTGCCATCGGGGGCTGCGTCGTTGCACGGCCACTGCAGGCTGCCGTGGCGGTCGATCTCGCTGTAGCTGACGCGGTGGAAGGTCGGCGTCAGGCGGGCAATTTCGTCCATGATCTCGGAGGGGTGGCGGTACTGCATCGGGTAACCCAGGGCGTTGGCCAGGGCCATGGTGGCTTCCCAGTCAGCCTTGCCGGCCAGCGGCTCCATCACCTTGCGTACCCGCGAGATGCGCCGTTCGGCGTTGGTGAAGGTCCCGTCCTTTTCCAGGAACGAACTGCCCGGCAGGAACACATGGGCAAACTTGGCCGTTTCGTTGAGGAAGATGTCCTGCACCACCACGCACTCCATCGCCAGCAAGGCCGCGGTGACGTGCTGGGTGTTGGGGTCGCTCTGGGCGATGTCCTCACCCTGGCAGTACAGCGCCTTGAAGCTGCCATCGAGCGCGGCCTCGAACATGTTGGGGATACGCAGCCCGGGGTCGGGTTGCAGGGTCACGCCCCAGGCCTGTTCGAACTCGCTGCGCACACTGGCGTTGGAGATATGCCGGTAGCCGGGCAGCTCGTGGGGGAACGAGCCCATGTCGCAGGAACCCTGCACGTTGTTCTGCCCGCGCAGCGGGTTCACCCCTACCCCTTCACGGCCGATGTTGCCGGTGGCCATGGCCAGGTTGGCGATGCCCATCACCGCGGTGCTGCCCTGGCTGTGCTCGGTCACGCCCAGGCCGTAGTAGATCGCCGCATTGCCGCCGGTGGCGTACAGCCGGGCGGCGGCGCGGATCTGTTCGGCGGGCACGCCGCACACCGGGCCAAGCAGCTCCGGGGCGTTTTCAGGCAGGGCGACGAAATCGCGCCAGCGGGCAAAGTCCTCGGTCTCGCAGCGGGCATCGATGAAGCGCTGGTCGAGCAGGCCTTCGCTGACGATCACATGGGCCAGGGCGTTGAGCATGGCCACGTTAGTGCCCGGGCGCAGTTGCAGGTGCAGCTCGGCACGGGCGTGGGGCGAGTCGACCAGGTCGATGCGCCGCGGGTCGATGACGATCAGCCGCGCGCCCTGACGCAAGCGGCGCTTGAGCTGCGAGCCGAACACCGGGTGGGCGTCGGTGGGGTTGGCGCCGATTACCAGCACCACATCGGCCTGCATCACCGAGTCGAAACTCTGGGTGCCGGCGGATTCACCGAGGGTCTGCTTGAGGCCATAGCCGGTCGGTGAGTGGCAGACCCGCGCGCAGGTATCGACGTTGTTGTTGCCGAATGCGGTGCGCACCAGCTTCTGCACCAGGTACGCCTCTTCGTTGGTGCAGCGGCTGGAGGTGATGCCGCCGATGGAATCGCGCCCGTACTTGAGCTGGATGCGGCGCAACTCACTGGCGGCATAGGTCACCGCCTCGTCCCAGCTGACCTCCTGCCACGGGTCTTGCAGGCGCTTGCGGATCATCGGCTTGGTGATGCGGTCGGGGTGAGTGGCGTAGCCCCAGGCGAAGCGGCCCTTGACGCAGGCGTGGCCGTGGTTGGCCCCGCCCTGCTTGTCCGGGACCATGCGCACCAACTGGTCGCCCTTCATCTCGGCGCGGAACGAGCAGCCCACACCACAATAGGCACAGGTGGTGATCACCGCGCGCTCGGGCTGGCCGAGCTGGACCAGGCTTTTTTCGCTGAGGGTCGCGGTCGGGCAGGCCTGTACGCAGGCGCCGCAGGAGACGCATTCGGAGCTGAGAAAATCGGCGCCACCGGCGGCGGCCACCCGCGAGTCGAAACCGCGCCCGGTGATGGTCAGGGCGAAGGTGCCCTGGATGTCTTCGCAGGCGCGCACGCAGCGGCTGCAGACGATGCACTTGCTGGGTTCGTAGTCGAAGTACGGGTTGGACACGTCCTTCTGTTCATTCAGGTGGTTTTCGCCGTCATAGCCGTAGCGCACCTCGCGCAGGCCGACCTGGCCGGCGACGGTCTGCAGCTCGCAATTGCCGTTGGCCGAGCAGGTCAGGCAGTCCAGTGGATGGTCGGAAATGTACAGCTCCATCACATTGCGCCGCAGGTCGGCCAGGCGCGGGGTTTGCGTGCGCACCACCATGCCCTCGTTGACCGGCGTGGTGCACGACGCCGGGTAGCCGCGCATGCCGTCGATCTCGACCATGCACATGCGGCACGAGCCGAAGGCTTCGAGGCTGTCGGTAGCACACAGCTTGGGGATGGTGGTGCCGAGCAGCGCGGCGGCGCGCATCACCGAGGTGCCGGCGGGCACACTGATCGAACGGCCATCGATGACCAGGCTGACCTGCACGTCGCTGACACGCTCGGGGGTACCCAGGTCGATATCGCTGCTGGGGTCGAAGTAGTTGATCATTGCGCGGCCTCCAGGCCGAAATCGGCGGGGAAGTGCTTGAGGGCGCTGGCCACGGGATACGAGGTCATCCCGCCCATGGCGCACAGCGAACCGTACTGCATCGTGTCGCAAAGGTCGCGCAGCAGCCCGGCCTGGCTTTCGCGCAAGGCTGGGTCGGTGCTGGCGATCAGCCGGTCGACCACCTCGACGCCGCGGGTCGAACCGATCCGGCACGGCGTGCATTTGCCGCACGACTCTTCGGCGCAGAACTGCAGGGCGAAGCGCGCCATGCTGGCCATGTTCAGGGTGTCGTCGGCCAGCACCACACCGCCGTGGCCAAGCATCGCGCCCATGGCGGCAAAGGCCTCGTAGTCCAGCGGCGTGTCGAACTGGGCCGGCGGCACCCAGGCGCCCAGCGGGCCGCCGACCTGCGCGGCCTTGATCGGCCGGCCGCTGGCGGTACCGCCGCCGTAGCCTTCCACCAGCTCGCGTAGGGTGAGGCCGAACGCCCGCTCCACCAGGCCGCCGTGGCGAATATTGCCGGCCAGCTGGAACGGCAGAGTGCCCAGCGAGCGGCCCATGCCGAAGTCGCGGTAGTACGCCGCCCCCTTGGCCAGGATGATCGGGATCGAGGCCAGGGTGAGCACGTTGTGCACCAGTGTCGGCAGGCCGAACAGCCCCTCCAGCGCTGGCAGCGGGGGCTTGGCGCGGACGATGCCGCGCTTGCCTTCGAGGGATTCGAGCAGCGCGGTTTCCTCGCCGCAGATATAGGCGCCCGCCCCGACCCGCACCTCCAGGTCGAAGGCCACAGCTTTGCCGGCGACGTCCAGGTAACCGGCTTCGCGGGCCAGCAGGATCGCCTCGTTCAGGGCGCGGATGGCATCCGGGTACTCCGAGCGCACATAGATGTAGCCTTTGCTCGCCCCCACGGCGAGCCCGGCGATGATCATGCCCTCGATCAGCAGGAAGGGGTCGCCCTCCATCAGCATGCGGTCGGCGAAAGTGCCGGAGTCACCCTCGTCGGCATTGCACACCACGTATTTCTGCACGGCCTGGGCCTGGCGCACGGTGCGCCACTTGATGCCCGCCGGGAACGCCGCGCCGCCCCGGCCACGCAGGCCGGAATCAAGCACAGCGGCGACCACCTCATCGCCCTCCATCAGCGTTGCCCGGCGCAGACCCTCGAAGCCGCCGTTGGCGTGGTAGTCGTCCAGCGACAGCGGCCGGGTGATGCCCGCGCGGGCAAACAGCAGGCGTTGCTGGGTTTTCAGATAAGGGATCTGCTCGACCAGGCCCAGTGCCAGGGCATGGCCTGGCTCGCCTGCGGCCAGGGCGTCGAGCAGGCCCGGCACGTCTTCGACCGAGACCGGCCCGAAACCCAGGCGGCCGGCGTCGCTTTCCAGCTCGACCAACGGCTCCAGCCAGTACAGGCCACGCGAACTGGTGCGCTGGATGCGCAGCGGCAGTTGGCGACGCTCGGCCTCGCGGGCCAGCGCGTCGGCCACCTGATCGGCGCCGACGGCGCGGGTCACCGAATCACAGGGAATACACAGGTTCAACATGCCTTCACCTCCTCACGACAACCTTCCACCAGCGACCGCAAGCGCTCGGGGGTGAGCCGCGCGTGCAGCTGGCCATCGAGCTCGAGCGCCGGCGAACAGGCACAAGCGCCCAGGCAGTAGACCGGGCGCAGGCTCAACGCGCCGTCGGCGCTGGTGCCGTGGTCGTCCAGGCCAAGCTGTTCGCGCAACTGTGCGGCCAGCGCCTCGGCGCCGCGGCTCTGGCAGGACTCGGCGCGGCACAGGCGCAGCGTGTGCCGGGCAGGCGGTGTGGTGCGAAAGTCGTGGTAGAAGCTGATGACCCCGCGCACCTCGGCCAGGCTGAGGTTGAGGGCATGGGCGATTTCATTGATGGCGATGTCGGGGATATAGCCGACGCCGGCCTGGATGGCGTGGAGGATTGGCAACAAGGCGCCGGGGGTGTCCTTCTCACGGGCCAGGACGCGTTGGATCAGGGGCAGGTGGTTCAACTCATCAGGCATACAGCAAACCTCGGCAACCCGGGCCACCCCGAAACATGAGCAGTACCCGGCGGTGTTCAGCTGCGGTGCGCGGCCACGTCACGGTGGCGATGTGCCGGGCACCCTCCTTGCCTGCGGCCGGGCGTCTAGGTGCGTGCGGTCCGAAGGCATCCCCAGAGCATGGCAGCTATTGCGCAAAGAGGTTGTGCGCGGGCGACCCGGCGCGTCCTGAAACCGACCATTGGAGGGGCCATCATCGGCGGGCAATCGTAACGTTGTGATCAGCCCGCTCCCCCGTTGACGAGGCTTGCTACGTAGTTCTCTACGCGACAGCGCAGCCGGTCAGTCCACGACCACATGCGGCAGGAACCGCGAGCTGTCCTTGGTGATCAGGGTGTCGTCTTCACGAATGCCGATCCCCGAGGCCAGATCACCGACCACCCACGAACCGATCAAGGTGTAGCTATCGCCGAACTTCGGCAAAGGCGCGAAACCTTGCAGGATATACGGAGCATCGTCGTAGGGCCCGTCCTCGAACACCCGCTGGTCATCGGTGGTGCGAATGTCCACATTGGCCCCCTCGCGGGAGAAATACGGCTTGCGCACCCAGCCCTTGGGCACCGGCCGCCGGGGGTCTTCGTCGAGGAAGGCTGGCAACAGGTTCGGATGGCCCTCGTGCCATTCCCACAACAACGGCAGGATGCCCTTGTTGGAAATCAGCGACTTCCACGCTGGCTCGACGAACTGGGTATCACAACCGGCGATGGCCTGGCCGAAGTCCTCGTGGAAGATATGCTCCCAGGCGTGCAGCTTGAACAGGCGCGGGATTGGTCGGCCTTCGAGGTCGACGAAACGCCCCTCGTCGTTCAGACCGATATCCTCCAGGTCGATATGTCGGGTGCTGATACCCACGTGCCCGGCCATCTTGCGCAGGAAATCCGTGGTACCGCGGTCCTCGATCGAGCCGCCGATGGCCGAGAAGTAGAACGGGCTTTCACATTCGAAGGCCGCAAAAGCCCGCACCAAGTCTTCAGCCAGGGTGTTGAACTGGCTGGCATGGGCCGGCAGCACGCCGCGCTCAATCTGCTGCTCAAGCCAGATCAGCTGGAACGCCGCCGCCTCGTACAGCGAGGTCGGCGTGTCGTAGTTGGCCTCGATCAGCTTGGCCGGGCCCGTGCCGTCGTAGCTGAAGTCGAAACGCCCGTAGAGGTGCGGATGCCCCTCCTTCCACGAACGACGCACCAGGTCGAAAAACGCCGGCGCAATCGCCAGGCGGGTCATCAGCGCTTCGCTGTCGACAATGCGCGCCACCGCGTCCAGGCACATCGCGTGCAGCTCCTGGGTGGGCGCCTCCAGGTCACGGCTGACCTGGGCCTCACTGAACTGGTAGTAACCGCGCTCATCCCAGTAGCGCTCGCCGTCGATGGTGTGAAAGGCGAAGCCTTCGCGCTCGGCGGTGGTGCGCCAATCCGGGCGTTCGTCGCAGTGGACCTTGCGCATGCTCAACCGCCGAAACTGAAGCCGCCGCTGCTCTTGCCGCCCCAGCCGCTGCGCGCAGTGGCCTGGCTGCCGAAGCCGCCACGGGAGATCGACGAGGACACGCTGGAGCGGGTCGAGTTTTTGGACTTGTAGCTGCTACCGCTGGAGCTGCCGGAGTAATAGCTGCTGTAGCTGCCGCCGCTCTGCTGGGCCTGGTCGGAGCGCTCGAAGCGTTTGCCTTGGTCGATCTGCTGGCCGAGAGTGGTGGTGCGGTAGTCGCCGCGGCTGTCGCGATACTGGTAGACCGGCTGCGAGTAGTACTGGCGATTACCGCCGCTGAGCACCTGGCCGAGCAGCAGGCCGGTGAGCAGGCCATTGAAGTTGCTGCCACCGCTGACAGCCTGGCCACTGCTCTCGACCTGGGTGCGGGCCGCGTCGACCTGCGACTGGCTCACCTCGCCCGACACCGCCAGCTCGAAACCGCCAAGGCGCGGCATGTAGCGGTTGTCGCTGGTGACCTGGCAGTAGTCCGGCACGAAATCGGCCTCGCACGCCGCCTTGTCGCCATAGGTCGGCGCGACCCGACGGTGATCGGCCAACGCCTCCATATAAGCATCGGAACACACGTCCACCGGCACCTTGTCATCGACACAGGCCTGGACGGTGGAGTAGTTGCTGCGCTTGCTGACCGTGTAGGTCTCCTCGGGCGCGCTGCACGCGGTGAGCGCCAGCGGCAGGGAACTGGCCAGCACCAGCTTGACGGAACTGCGTCTCATGTATGGCTCCTTGCGCGCAAACGGCTCAGACCGACGGGGTCATGCAGGCCGAATTGAGAAAGCCCACGCTGATCGCCACGGCGGCGGCGTAGATCGCGGCGGCCATCTCACCCTTGGCGATGCGGCTGGCCAACCCCTTGAGCACCAGGCTGGTGAGGGCGAAGGCCAGCAGTTGCACCACGGCAGCGATCACCACCCAGACCACGAAGTCGAGCAGGCCGACGCTGTAGGCGATGATGTTGCTGGCCGGCAGCGAGAAGCCGATCAGCGCACCGCCCAAGGCGATAGCGGCGGCGCTGTTATTGTCGCGGATCAGGGCGAATTCGCGATGCGGGGTGAGGTGCGTGTAGATGAACTGGAACAGCCAGAACAGCACCAGCGCCACGCTGATGTAGAGAATGAAGCCGATCACTGCCTGGGCGTTGAGCGACATGCGAAGTGCGTCGAGCATGGTGAATCCTTGTCAGATGACGTTGAAGTCCGTTGATTGCAGGGTGACACCCACCGAAGTGGTCAGGCTGACATTGCCGTCCTCGTCTTCCTCCACCGACAGCAGGAGGAATTCGCGGCGATCGGTCAGGCCGGTTTCGCGGGCATACAGCATCGACAGGTGCTGGATGCGGTAGCTGGTCTCGGGGCTGGTGACCCACTCGCTGATCGGCGTGAGCTCGGTCTGCCCCTCTTCGCTGCCCCACTGGCGAACGAACTCGTAGCCTTCGTGCTCGTAGTACGGCAGGCCGATGTTCGACTCGGGGCCGACCAGGCGCTTGAGCTCCGCGTCGCTGGTGACCGGCACCACGCTGTAGTAACCGAACAGGATGATGTCACGGACATCGTCAGCGGACGCGCCGTTCATCACCACCTGCAGCCAGTAGTCCTCGTCTTCCATATAGAAGCGCGCCAGGCGCACAGACTGGCCGAGGTCAACCTCACCAATCGCCCAGACCACTTCCTGCTCGGGAACCTCCAGTTCGCAATGCCCGTCGAGCAGTAGTTTGAGCGAGCGATCGAGCTTGAGCATGCGCCCGCTGCCCAGGCCGAACGGCAGGTTGCCTTGGGCCTGACTGCTGGCGGCAGGTTTGGGGGCTTCGAAGCCCATGAAGCGTTTCAACCAACCCACGGGGCATCTCCTGGGTGAGAGGGTGACGGATCAGGAGCCAGTACTGGAGCTGTAGCAAACAGGCTGGGCCTGTCGGCAGAAGGCGACATTGAAAATCCCTTGGGTCGCGGCAGTCCTTTGGCGGGGGCGACACGATACTGCTTTTCGTGTGCCCCGCCAACGGGTCTGCAACAGGGTTTTTGCGCCTGCCCCGCGATGAGGCCGGCCCACTCAACGAATCACTCCGCCGGCTTGGCCGCCTTGGCCTTCAAGCGTGCCAGTACATCGTCGGCACCACTGTTGCTGGCGCCGATCCCAGCCGACTTCAGGCGTGCTTCCAGATCGCTGCCGTCAGCCTTGCCCGCCAGCTCCGCCGCCGCTTCCAGCTCGGCGGCACGCTCGGTCTGGCGCTTCTTGATGCGATCCAGCGACCCGACCGCCGTTTCCAGGCTGCCATTGGCGCCGCCGGTGGCCGACGCCGCACTGACCTGGGCACGCTGCACGCTTTCGCGAGCCTTGACCAGATCCACCTGTTGCTTGAGGCCCTTGATCTGCGCCTCGGTCTTGTTCACGGTGGCGGTCAGGGTCGTTACCGACGCACCGAACTGGTCGGCCAGCGCCTGCTCGCTGTCACGCTGGTTGGTCAGGTCGGCGATGCGCGCCGCGCATTCGTGGGCCAGGCCCTCCTCGCCCTTGTCCAGCGCGGCAATGGCCTTCTGCTCCCAGTCGCCGATGGTCTTGTCGAACTCGGTGATGCGCTGCTGCGCGGTCTTGTGCTTGGCCATGATCTTGACCAACTGGTTGCGCGCATCGATCAGGTTGTTGTCCGCGTCGCGGATCTCCTGGTCGAGGATGCGCAGGGCCTGGGAGTCGACGATCGCCTCACCGACTTCCGAAGCGCCGCCACGCAGGGCGGTGACGATCTTTCTCAACAAACTCATGATGCAATCTCCGGAATCAGTGGGTGAAGTAGTCTTCGAAATCTTCGGCGGCGGTGATGACGTTGTCGGCCAGGGTGTGGATCTCCTGGACGATGTTGTCCAACGACGAGGCCGCGCTCAGGGCGCCGAACATGGTGTACACCGACTCGCCCGAGGGCAGCGTGTGCAGGCCGATGGACGACAGCGGGAACACGTCGCGGGTACGCAGCACCGCATCGTTGAATGCAGCGCGGTCTTTCACCTGGCTGGCTTCCACCAACAGCGTGTCGACCAGGATCTGCTCACCGGCCACGGCGATGTACAGCGGCAGGCCGTCCAGTTCGTTCATCACCAGCTTGAGGCTGGGCTCGGCGCCCTGTTGCAGGGACAGGCCGATCGACCCGCCGCGCACCTCGTCCAGGCCTTGCAGGGCGCCGTGCAGCGTTTCGATCGTCCAGTGGGTGTGCTCGGTCATGAAATCCTCCGTTCTGACCTGTTTGCCCGCGTGGGGCTGACGTAAAGCCTTCTCGATACCGCGCAGGGCGGCGGCGTGCTCAGGCAGGATCCACAGCTCACGCTTGACCAGGCCTGCGGCCTTGAGCCGGGCGCGCATGTCACGCATGTAGTCGGTGGAGCTTTTCTTGCCTGTCATCGAAGGGGGGTGTCCTTGTCTCACATGTGATGCACGTTACGCCTGGATCATGAGCTCGGCAAGCCTCACATGTGAGGAGTCAGGCCCGACCCAACCTAACCCGCCAGCCGCGTCAGCCGCTGCAGCGCCTCGATCACCTGCGGATCACGCGCCTCGAGCACATCCACCTGGATTCTTGCGATCACCGCCTTTAGCAGCTCGGTCTGACTCATCCGGGTTTGCCCCAGCAGCGTCAGGAAGTCCTCGGCCATGTGCACGTTGACCTTCATCGACAACCGCCGCGTGGCTCCGGACGCCGGTAACCCCCTCTGACGCCGCTGCGCGTCGAGTGCCTGGACGAAGGCCTCGTGGCCGGGTTGCAGACCCGCCCCCTGGCGGGCCTGCACCAGCCAATGGAAATAATGGGCGAGGAACAGCTTGCGCAAGTGTGCCCCCGCCTCGCTGCTGACCGCTTGCATTGCCGCGTCGAGCACATCCAGATACACCGCCGGCAGCCGCGCCTCGATGGACTTGAGCTGCTGCTTGCGCGCCTCGCGGATTGCCGGGGTGGACTGCGGCGGGATGGCCACCACCGTATCGCAGCCATCGCACACGCCCACCAGGATGTCTCGCGCCAAACCCTGCCCATCGCTGAACGGCACGTCACGGCGCAGGTAACGCGTGGTTACCACGGCCTGGCAATGCTCGCAGAGCGCCTTGCCGGTATCGCCTTCGAAAAGAATTGTCATCGCCTGGGTACTCACTGATGAACGCTGATGAACCAGGTGTCTGGCTCGAGAAAATAGAACTTGATGTACCAACCGTGCCACCTGATCAGGTGAACTTCGACCGATGCCACGGTGTGATGGGGGCTGCTGCGGTAATGGGTGCCGTTGCAGGCGCGGATGACGTCGATGACTTGCGCCGCCGTAACCGCTCCAGTCGCCAACAGGTTCTTCACCTCGATATCGCCGCGTGACGCATGCAGGTAATCACCTGCTTCGAGGGCTGCGATCACTGCGCGCCTCGCTGCTTTGAAGCCTCTTTGCATGGGACATCCTTGTCGATACGAAAATCATCGTACACACCCGAGACGAATGCCAGTCTTCCATTGCCTCAGGCGACCAGTGGCGCTGCGGCAGTCTCTGCCAAAGCACATCACACGGGATTGACTATGGCTCTGCGCAGCAGCCGCTGACGCGCGGCTGTGTAACCAGCGCTTTCACAATGTTTCGCGATGTGCCGAGGCAGGTTTTCGCTAGGGCACTGGAGGCAGCCAGGGCCATCAGCTCGGCACCTGTGGCCGCCATCGCCCATTCGCCAAGCTATTGAAATGGAATGCAATAGCAAAAGGCCTGTACGATACGCGCCGGCAGCCGGGGCCCTGCCCAGGGCGACGCCTGCGCTGTTCACCATGGAAGCTGTTGTGCCCTGCGTGCCCACTCGCAGGCACGTCGCGTGCTGCCTGGTTTCAGAAGGCGAATGGAAGGGAATTAAGGACTACCACTGTGTCAAACGACAAAAGCTACCTGCTCACGCCACACGATGTTGCAAACCTACACCCGCCCGGCAGTGCAACAACCACCCAACCGGCCCACAGCACCACCAGGACGGTTGACTATCGGGCTGACATCGACGGGCTGCGCGCGATTGCCGTTCTGCTGGTCCTGGTCTTCCATGGCGGGCTCACCCTGTTCCCGTCGGGCTTCATCGGCGTCGACATCTTCTTCGTCATCTCTGGCTACCTGACCTCTTCGATCATCCTCAGGTCGATGGAGAAAGGCACGTTCACCTTCTCCGGGTTCTACACACGCCGGATCTGGCGGCTGCAGCCTGCGGTGCTGGCCCTGTTGGTGGTTACCCTGGCGCTGGCCGCCCTGCTGTACCTGCCCGGTGATTTCGTCGACTTCCTGAAGAGCGAAAAGTACACAAGCCTGCTGCTGTCAAACCAGTACTTCGGCAAGGCAACGGGCGGCTACGCCACGGCGGACGCCGCGACCCTGCTGCTGATGCACACCTGGTCGCTGGCCATCGAGTGGCAGTGGTACATCGTGCTGCCGCTGGGGCTGTGGCTGCTGAACCGCTCGCTGAGCAAACGCCAGCTGGGGTATGCCTGCGTGCTGCTGACAGTGCTGTCGATCGGCGCCGCCCTGTACATTTCCAAGGCCTTCCACGGGCAGGGCTACTACTTCTTCACTGCACGCATCTTCGAGCTGATGATCGGCTCCTGCGTCGCCGTGCTGGGCAACGGCAGAAAACAGCCCGGCAAGGTCATGGCCTCGGCCATCGCACTGGTGTCGCTGCTGGTCATCGTCCTGACTGCCCTGCAGGTCATTGCGGTTGCAAGCTACCCGGACCACCACGCGCTGCTGGTCTGCCTGGCCACTGCCGCGCTGCTGTTCGTCGGCCCCTCCAGCATCACCTCCAGGTTGCTGTCGTCCAGGCCTGTGGTATTGATCGGGTTGATCTCGTACTCGCTGTACCTGTGGCACTGGCCGATCATCGCCACCGTCAACTACCTGGGCCTGGAAAAGACCCCAACGGTGATCGCCAGCTACTTCGCCCTCACGTTCGTGCTGGCCACGCTGTCCTACCTGCTGGTGGAAAAACCACTGCGCCACTCGCGCCTGAGCTTCACCAAGACCCTGGTGCTTATGATGGTCGTGCCGGCCATCGGCCTGTCGGTGCTGCATGCCGCCGGGAAAAAGGCCGACGGCTGGCCCGCTCGCTTCGACTACGGGACCAACAGCGTCCTGACCCGCCTCGAGGCCGCCGAAGTGCCGCACCGGGAAAAATGCCTGGAAGGTGCCAGCGATGGCTCGGACGAGCGATGCCTGCTGGGCGATGTACAGTCAGCGACCAAGGCACTCCTGATCGGCGATTCGTTCTCCAACCAGGAGTGGGGGTTCATCGACACCCTGGCCAAGGACGCGAACATCTCGGTCATGGCGCAAGCCTACTCGGCCTGCCTGACCCTGCCTGGCGTGTACCTGTACGACTGGTACAAGTTCAAGGAGCTGTACATCACCTGCCACGCGGCCAGCGCCGACTATTACCAACTGATCAAGCAGAACCGGTACAAGTACGTGATGATCGGCCAGATCTGGGAAAACTACGTGAACACCGACAGAGTGGTCACCGCCCTGGCAGACGAGCGTACCGAAGCGCTCTCCAACCAACGGCTCAAGGCCGCGCTGCTTGAAGGGCTGCAGGTCATCCGTGAGGCCGGTGCCATTCCGGTCATCGTCAAGGCCAACATGCTCATGCCGGCCGGCGTCAACAACTGCGTGTACCGCAACATCAAACTGCGCGGGATGTTCGGCGCCGAGGCCGAAGGCGCGCATTGCGACCGGCAAGCGTGGAATGGCGTTGAAGACCCCAGGCTCACCGAGCTGTTCAAGGCCGCGCAGCAAGCGTATCCAGAGCTGATCATCATTGATCCGAAGGATGCCCAGTGCCGGGACGGCGCCTGCCTGATGGCCATCGACGGGGTACCGGTGTACCGCGATATTGGCCATATCACCGATTACGCCTCGTTCTGGTTTGGCCAGCAGTACCTGCAGCACAAGGGCAACCCCTTCCTGCAACCTGCCCGGTAATAACGGACCAGCAGGGCCAGCGCAAGGCTGGCCCTGCAACCTTGTGATGGGCAGTCACCAGCGCAACAATCGCGGGCCGACAACCGCCCCCAAAAGTGTCGGCAGCAACATCCCCAACACATACCAGAGCCCCCAGAACGGCACGCCCATCTCCGGGCAATGCAGGCAGTAGGCCAGGGTTGCCGTCGAACCCGCCAGCAACCCGCCAGCCGCACCCGCTTGGCGCAGGCGGGTTGGCGCCAGGCCGCGCAAGGCCCAGAACACAGCGATCAGGCAGGGCAGCGACAGCAAGGCGATATTCAAGGCACAGGTGCGCCAGGTGCGGCCCAGGACAAGGTCGGCGCGGGCTTCGACAGGGGTACCGAGCAGACTGATCGCCGCGCCCAGCCAGACCAGCACCAAAGGCAGGCCAAGCAGCCCCCAAAAGGCACCGCCCTTCACACCCGGCCGGGCCAGCCGCTGGGTCAGCCACAACCCGAGCAGCGCCAGGCTGGCGGGCAGTGCAACCTTGGCCCAGAACAGCGGCGTGCGGGCGACCTCGCCCAAGTCGCTGCGCACACCGTAGATGGCCGCTGTCATCAGCACCGCGCCGAGCAAGCCACCAAGCAGTGCAACACCCAGGCGCTTCGCCGACACGTGCCGATCCACCGGGCCCTCGTGGCGGGCCAGCAGGTCAATCCAGTCATCGGTGTTCATGGTTACTCCTGCCTTCAATCAACCTGGCCAAGGCTTTCAGCCCTCGATGTATGCCCACCTTGACCGCCGAACTGGAGAGACCGGTTAGGCGTGCTGCTTCCTCCACCGACAACCCTTCCAGCTTGACGTGCACGATGGGCAAGCGCTGACGTGCCGGCAATTGCTCGAGCAAGCGCTCAAGGTCCAGGCTGGCCTCGGCCGGTTCCGCACCTGTACCGGCGAACAGGTCGGAGTCATCGTCCAGCGGCTCGTTGCGCGCCTCGTGGCGGGCGAAGCTGCGCAGATGATCGGCCAGCTTGTAGCGGGCTATTGCCTGTACCCAGGCGGTCAACGGCTGCTGCGCCTGATAGGTATGGCGCGCGTTGTGCACCGCCAGCAGCACTTCCTGCACCAGGTCCTCGACTTCGCTGGGGCGCCAGGCCAGGCGCCGTTGTAAAAAGCCACGCACATGCAACGCCAGTGCCGCCAGAAAATCGCGGTAAGCCACTGCATCGCCCGAGAGCCCGCGCAGCAGCAAAACCTGCAACTGTAACTCGCGCGCATTGAGCACTGCCTGATCATTAGTTCGTTGCATTGGCCGCCTGGGTTACACCCTCGCCGCGTTTCTTTTCACCGGCCCCCTGTCGCACACCCCTGCCCTGCGAACGTCGGCCTGCCTCAATAAGGTAGGTGGCCTGCACACATTGCGAGAAATATTTTGTAGTGGCTGTAACCCGATGGACGAGTGCGGCGAACTAGTCCATGAGCCGCCGGTAATTCGCCACGGCTCCACCCTCTGGAGAGCCAACATGAAAACCCTCGCCCTCGCTACCGCTGCCCTCGCCCTCGCCGCACTGGCAGGTACCGCCATGGCCGCAGACCCCACTCAACCCGCCGGCACCGGTGCCGCCATGGAAAAATGCTACGGCGTTGCCATGGCCGGCAAGAACGACTGCAAGGCTGGCGCCGGCACCACCTGCGCCGGCAGTGCCAAAAAAGACTATGACGGCATGCACTGGAAGAACGTCCCGGCCGGTTCCTGCACGTCGATCAAGACCCCTACTGGCATGGGCTCGCTGACCCCGATCAAGTCCTGAGTGCAGGAGGCCGACCATGAACGGCAACACGCGGCTGGGCGCCGGGCTCGGGCTCAAGGCCGAGCACTACGCCCAGGCCTTGGCCCACCGCGCCGACGGGCTGTGGTTCGAAGTCCACCCGGAAAACTACATGGTCGGCGGCCCACGGCTCGCCTGGCTTACGCGCATCGCCGAGCAGCATCCGCTGTCGCTGCACGGCGTTGCGCTGTCACTGGCAGCCGACGCTGAACCGGATGCCACGCACCTAGGGCGTTTGCGCGCCTTGATCGATGAGGTACGCCCGGCACTGGTGTCCGAACACCTGGCCTGGTCGGCCTGGCGCGGCCAGTACCACCCCGACCTGCTGCCCTTCCCCCGCAGCAGCGAGGCGCTGGGGCGGATCGCCGACAACATCCAGCGCAGCCAGGAGGCCCTGGGGCGGCGCCTTTCCATCGAGAACCCCAGCCACTACCTGCAGTTGCAGGGGCATGACTGGGACGAGATCGATTTCCTCACCGAGCTGGTCCGGCGTACCGGCTGCGGCTTGCTGCTGGACGTCAACAATGTGCACGTCAGCGCACACAACCTTGGTTTCGACGCCACCGACTACCTCCACCGATTCCCGGCCCACGCCGTGACCGAGGTGCACCTGGCGGGGTACAGCCACGACGACCAGGGCGCGCTGCTGATCGATTCCCATGACGCCAGCATCGCCGAGCCGGTCTGGGCGCTGTTCCAACGGTTGATCGAGCGCATCGGGCCACGCCCGACCTTGATCGAACGTGACGGCAAGCTTCCCCCCTTCAACGAGCTGCTCGCCGAGCGCGACCGGGCCCAGGCGCTGCTGGAACACACTGGAGGCTTGTCATGAATCCCTCTTTGCGCCAGTTCCAGGACGCATTCGTCGACGCGCTGCAAGGGCGGCCGGCGCCACAACTGGCGGCGTTGACCGAGCAGCCGGCGTTTGCGGTGTACCGCAACACCGTGCTGGCTGGCTGCGTCGATGCCCTGCGCGCCAACTTCCCCAGTGTCGAGCAACTGGTCGGCCCAGCCTGGATGGATGATGCGGCGGCAGCCTATGCGCAGCAGTCACCGCCCAGCGATGCCCGGCTGATTCATTACGGCGCAACCTTTGCGGCCTTTCTCGAAGCGATGCAGGCGCAGCACGGCCTGACTTACCTGGCCGATGTCGCGCGCCTGGACCGCCTGTGGAACGAGGCTTTCAGCGGGCCCTGCGATCCCTGCCTGGACCTCGCCGAGCTGGCCGGCATGACCGCCGGCGACCTGGCACACAGTCATCTGCGCCCGCGCGCCAGCGTACGTTGGCACTGGTTCGCGCACCATCCGGCGTACAGCCTGTGGCGCTGCAGCCGCGAACAGTTGGCTTGGCCGCAGGACCAGTCCTGGGTCGCCGAAGGTGTGCTGCTGAGCGGCGATGCCGACGGTGTGCGCCATCACCCCCTGGAGCACGCTGGTTGCGCCTTTCTCCAGGCCTGTGCCGACGGGCTGACGCTGGACCAGGCGTCGCAGCTCGCCCTGCAAGCCCAACCCGACCTGGACTTCACCGACCTGCTCGGTCGGCTGTTGCAAGCCCGGGCTTTTCGTCCACTCACATTCGCCTGAGGAGCTGCCATGGACATCACCCACACCAGCGGGCCGGCCAACAGCCTGCGCCACCACTGGAACCGGCTTGCCGAACGCCTGCAACGCCTGCTGGGCGACGACCTGTTGTGCCTGGTCGCCCGGTTCGGCATCGCCTCGGTGTTTTTCCTGTCCGGCCGCACCAAGGTCGAAGGCCTGCTGACCATTACCCCCGGCACCTACGAGCTGTTCCGCAGCGAATACGCCCTGCCGCTGCTCTCACCCTGGCTGGCGGCGCACCTGGCCGCCTATGCCGAGCACCTGTTCCCGCTGCTGCTGGTACTCGGCCTGCTGACCCGGTTGTCGGCCCTGGCCTTGCTCGGCATGACCACGGTCATCGAAGTGTTCGTCTACCCCGATGCGTGGCCCACCCACCTGACCTGGGCCGGCCTGCTGTTGTTGCTGATCGCCCGAGGGGCCGGGGCCTTTTCGCTGGACCGATTGCTCAAGGTGCGTTGAGTGGGCACGGGCGAGGTTCACGGCCGCTTGCCTGTGCAATGGCCGTGCGCCTGCAGCGCGGCGCCGAGGAACACCAGCGCCCGCTGGAACACCGGATGACATTCGTTCAGGGGCAGCAGGTCGAGCGGGGCCCAGAAAAATTCGAACACATGACCGTGGTCGTCGAGCGTCTGATGAGCCCATCGTTCAGGCAGCGGCCCCTTCACTTCACACAGCTGGAACGACCAGACCTGCCCCTTGAGGCCGGCATCCCAGCACCCCAGGTCAGCCTTGATCAGCGCACCGCGGATCCCGGATTCCTCCCACAACTCACGCACGGCTGCCGCACCCGGCGCTTCGCCCTTTTCGAGGCTGCCCTTGACCAGCTGCACCCCCGCCAGCGGATGGCGGAATAGCAGCAACCGGGGATACGGCGAGGATGACAGCACCACTGCACAGGCTTTGTTGGGGAGCATGACGGTTTCCTTGTCGGCGCTTGTGGCCGGCGATCATACGCCTTCGGCCGGGCCCCTTCCGAGCAGCAAAGGGTCAAAGGCCGCCAATACGCTGCAACTCGCGCTTGAGCGCCTCAGGCGCAAGCGTGGCGAACGGCAACGCGAAGAACGCCATGCAACGCTGCTCGATACGGGCCAGGGTGGCCTGGAAGGCCGCATCGACCGCCGCCTCGTCACCCACCACCTCGGAGGGATCCTCCAGCCCCCAGTGGGCCTTCAACGCCGGGCCGAAGTACACCGGGCAGGCCTCGCCCGCCGCCTTGTCGCAGACGGTGATGACGATGTCCGGCGGGTTGTCGGCAAATGCATCGTTACCCTTGCTGCTCAGGCCGGCAATGGCGATGCCGGCCTGCTGCAGGGTCGCCAGGCTGCGCGGCAGCACCTGGCCCTTGGGAAAACTGCCGGCGCTCACCGCCTGGAAGCCTTGCGGCGCCAGGTGGTTGAACACCGCTTCACTGAGGATGCTGCGGCAACTGTTGGCCGTGCACATGAACAAGACTCGCATGAAAGCTCCTTCGCAGGGTGGTGGGTGTCACAGGCTCAGGCGCAGCGCCAGGGCCAGGGCCGACAGGGTGATCAGCAGTACCGGCAAGGTCAGCACAAGGCCGACCTTGAAGTAGTAACCCCAGCTGATGCGCATGCCCTTGCGCGCCAGCACGTGCAGCCACAGCAGCGTGGCCAGGCTGCCGATGGGGGTGATTTTCGGCCCGAGGTCGCAGCCGATGACGTTGGCGTAGATCATCGCCTCGCGCACCAGGCCCTCGGCGCCGCTGGCCTGGATCGACAGCGCCCCGATCAGCACGCTGGGCAGGTTGTTCATCACCGACGACAGCAGCGCCGCGAGCAGGCCGGTGCCCAGGGTGGCGCTCCACAGGCCGTGGGCGGCGAGCTGATCGAGCAGCCGGGCAAGCAGGTCGGTAAGGCCGGCGTTCTTCAGCCCGTACACCACCAGGTACATGCCCAGGGAGAAGATCACCACCTGCCAGGGCGCCTCGCGCAGTACCCGGCGGGTGGAGATGCGGTGGCCACGGGCGGCGACCGCGAACAGCAGCGCCGCGCACACGCCCGCCACCACGCTGACCGGGATGCCCAGCGGCTCCAGGGCGAACAGGCCGACCAGCAGCAACAGCAGCGTCACCCCACCGACGGCGAAGGTGGCCGGGTCACGTATCGCCGAGCTCGGCGCCGGCAAGGTGTCGGCCGGGTAGCGCTGTGGCAGGTCACGGCGGAAGAACAGCCACAGCACCAGCAAGGTGGCGCCAATGCTGGCCAGGTTCACCGGCACCATCACCGCGGCGTAGTCGGCGAAACCCAGGCCGAAGTAGTCGGCCGAGACGATGTTCACCAAATTCGACACCACCAGCGGCAGGCTGGCCGTATCGGCAATGAAACCAGCGGCCATGACGAACGCCAGGGTGGTCGCGGGGGAAAACCGCAGCGCGATCAGCATCGACATGACGATGGGGGTGAGGATCAGCGCCGCACCATCGTTGGCGAACAACGCCGAAACGGCGGCGCCAAGCAGGATGCAAAAGGCGAACAGGCGATGAACACTGCCCCTCGCCCAACGCGCCACATGCAGGGCCGCCCACTCGAAGAAGCCCGCCTCGTCCAGCAGCAGGCTGATGATGATGATCGCGATGAAGGTGGCGGTGGCATTCCAGACGATGGCCCACACCACAGGGATGTCCTGCAGCGAGACCGCGCCCACGGCCAGGGCGATGATCGCGCCCAGCGTGGCGCTCCAGCCGACGCCAAGGCCTCTGGGCTGCCAGATGACCAGGGTGAGGGTGAAAATGAAGACGGCAACGGCGACCAGCATGGGGACCTCGCTTGGCAGATGTTCAGCAGCAGGCGGCAGTGCGCACCGGGCGCTCTTGCATGTTCTGCAGGCGTGTGGCGTTGGCCTGCAGCCACACGGCATTGGCCTGCAGCGTCAGCTGCAGCACCTCGTGCACCCAGGCAGGCAATTGCGGATTGAGACGGTAGTACACCCATTGGCCCTGGCGGCGATCCAGCAGCAGGCCGCTGCTGCGCAGCTGGGCGAGGTGGCGGCTGATCTTGGGCTGGCTGTCGTCCAGGGCGCACATCAGTTCGCAGACGCACAGCTCGCCCAGTTGGGCGATCAGCAAGGTGGCGCGAGCGCGGGTCTCGTCCGCCAGGCTCTTGAAGAGCTCGGGTGGGGTGATCATGGCAGCACCTTTACATATGGAAATCCGAATATACGGATTTCCATATGTAAAGAACAGCCCTGATGCAAGGGCGCGCCCTTGACGCTGGCGATGACAACCCGAGAGCACCCAGGCCAGCACCTATAATTGCCTGCTACTGGCCCGGCGCCACCGGGCCAGGCCCACCTTGGCTGTTCTGCCGGGCACGCACCTGTTTGGCGACTGACTGCTGGAGCACAACGTGAGCCTTCCATGCCGACGCTGTTGGCCGTTGCTGGCCCTGGCCCAGGCCCTCGCCTGCCCCGCCCATGCTGCGGTGGACGCCGTCGACAACAAAACCCTGAACACCCTCCGCGCCCAGGCCGAAGCCGGCGACCCGGCCGCTGCCCAGCGCTACGGCTGCCTGTTCATCGACCAGCCAGGTGTCGAGCCGGATGCCGCCAAGGCCCGCCAGTGGGTGGAACAGGGGCGCAACCTGCCCGCCCTGCTGCGCCGTGCCGACGCAGGCGACACCGACGCCATGGTGCAGATCGGTGACACCTACTTCGACACCTGCCTGCACGACAGCTTTGCCCCGTTGGCCATGCCCTGGTACCGCAAGGCGGTGGCCGGCGGCGATATCCGCCGCGCCTGGCGCTTGATGGACGATGCCCGCACGCTGGACGAAAAGCGCCACTGGGCCGAGATTGCCGCCGCCATCGTCACCCCCGAGGGCAAGCCCAGGGACAATCACTATGGCGGCGAGACGTTTTTCGGCAACCTCGCCGAGCACAGCGGGCACGATATCCCCTGGGGGCTGCGCCATGCGCCCGGCACTCGCTACCTGAGCCTGCGCCCGGTGCAGGTTCGCCTCAAGCCCGACCCCGCGGCCCCGGTGATCCAGGACATCGGCCGCTGGCACCTGGTGTATGCACGCCCGGCCCAAGCGCCCGGCTGGCTGGCGGTGATTGCCGCCAGCGAAGGCCCCTACCCGGATACCTTGGGCTACCTGAACCCTATCGACACAGCCTCGGTAACGCGTTTTCTCGACCGGCAACCGCAGGTGCGTCCCGACCGCCAGGCGGTGTATGGCCTGGTGGGCTATTTGCGCGAAGCGGACCTGGCCAGCCTAGACCAGCCTGCACCCCTGCCCTTGCCCACGGCGGGCCTGAAGCCCGTACCCTCGCTGTGGCGAAATATCGGCGTCGAGGAAGACCGCCAGTTCATCACCGATTTCAGCCAGCCGCCCTATGACGCCCTGGTGCAAGTGAAAGCTCAGGCCGGCAGCTGCAGCGGTGCCGTGGTGGGCACGCCGACCCTGGTGGTCACCGCCGGCCACTGCGTCGACAAGACCGACCGCAAAGGCAAGGTGCAGGTGGTATTCGAACGCTCGGCCGCGCACAAGGAGGTGATCCCGGCCACCTTGGTCAGCTACCAGCACAAGGGTGGCGCGGACTGGGCCCTCCTGCGCCTGCGCAAGGCGCCCGCCAGGCCGGTGACGCCGCTGGCCTTCGCCGACAGCTTCGACGCCTCCCGCTCGGCGCAACTGAACGTCGCCGCCATCGGCTACCCCGGCGACCTGTTCAAGCTGTCCATGGCCAGGCTGGGCTTCGTCGCGCCCTCGCTCAAGCAGTGCACCCTGGACATCAGCCGGCACAGCTACAACGCCCAACAACGGACCATCCTGTTCAACCACTACTGCAACATCTGGTTCGGCGACTCTGGCGGGCCCCTGCTGGTGTGGAACCCCGGCAACGCCCGTTTCGAAATGCTGGGCGTGCACGCCGGCGTGGACGATGGCTTCGAAGGCACCCACCGCAAGACCCTGTTCACCGACAGCCGCTTCAGAGCCCTGATGTACAAGGCCTACCAGGAAGTGGAGGTACCGTTGCTGGGCAACCGCCAGCAGGCGTTGGACAAGGCGGCCTACTTCCGCGCGGCGCAGCAGGCCGACAAGGACAACCCCGGGGTCTCGACGGTGGCACGGGCCTACCGTGAGCGGGTCGAGAGCCTGTATTTCGACCGCTCGACCCTGAGCCTGGCGCTGATCGAAACCCTGCGCCAGCAGGCCGGCCAAGGGCCACGCCTGGATGCCCCCGACAAGCTGGGTTTCTGGACCACGCCGCCAGAGGACGGCTTCAAGGTGATCGGGCCCGTCGATGACGCCCGCCTGGCTTGCGTTGCCACCTGCAACAAGGCGGTGCTGCGCGCCAGTGGCGCGAGCTTGCGCTATGGCGAGCCGGTCGATTTCCAGCAAATGGCCAGGCGCGACGACTCCCTGGTGATGCCGGGTTCGCGACGTGTCATCGTTGGCGGCGATCTGTTTCACGTGGGGAACGATGGCCGGGTGGACGCCGTTGCCCGGCAGTTCATGAACCTCAAGGCCAGTGGGCCGGGGTTCAACGCGTTTTACCAAAGCCGCTACGGTGAGCCCGCCGAGACAGTGGCCAAGGAGGAATCGCTGGCCACGGATGTCGAGCCCACCAGCGTGCTGCATACCGGGCCGAGCCTAGGCAGCGACACCCCCATCGGCATTCCCGGTGGCCAGCTGATCACGACGGCAGCGCTCACCCTTGAACTTGCTACACCCAAGCCGCCCGTGGTGATTGCCGCCATAGGCGCCAGTACCGGCATTCCCGGTGCCATCGACCTGCACTACGGCGCCGAGGGCGGCAACTTCAGCGACCAGACCCAGCAACGCCTGGCCAACGACCTGCAAGCGTTGACCCACGGTGACAAGGCGCGGGCGCTGGTGTTCTATGGCCACCACCCACAATGCTGGATGAGCTACAACAGCGCGCTGCGCGCCATTGCCCTGGGCTATCGCCAGGTGTATTGGTACCGCGGCGGGATGAAGGCGTGGGTCAGGTCGGGGGCGCCGCTGGACTGGATGTGACAGGCCCATCACCCCGACCGAATGCAACCACTCAACCTCAAGGCCATACCGTGAACCGAAAAGCACGACGTGCTGCAATGCTTGCCAGCCTGGCCGATGCCCCGGTGCCCGTGCGCAGGTTCGACGCTGACTGCATGACGCTGATACCCGAGTGCCGGTCGATCATCGACGCCCTTTCGGTCGTAGAAAACGGCGGCGCGCAATGGGCGCATCGCGCCGTCACGTTATGGTTCGATGGCCCGGCACCTGCGTGGGTGCTGCTCTACCAGTTCCCGGACATGGCTCCGTACTTCGACTTCGCGTATAGCAGCAGGCAACCGCCGCAACAGGCCTTGGCCGCGTTACTGGCCAGGTACCCCCAGTGCAAACTGCTCGATTGGTCCCCCGGCCATCTTGTATGCCTTGAAGCGGTCGAGATGACCCTCGAAGCGCAGGCCGAGATGATCGGCGACTTTGCCGAAACGGTCTGGGCGCTGCGCGACCCGGTGATCACGGCTTCCTACGAAGTACGAGGCAGGGCGTGAGGGGCCTGCGCTTGGCGCTTTCTTGCTAGACTCGCGCCTCTCGACGCCAATCGCCACGGATGCCACTTTTTGTCATGAGACGCCTGCTCACGCCTCTGCTGCTTACCTGCTTCAGCCTCCAGGCGCACGCCCAACCCACAACGCTGCTTCCCGGTGAAGCGGAGTATCGGCAAGCGGCGCCGATCCTCGACGAGATTGACCGCAGAATGATGGAGCTGGTGAATCGACGCGAGCCAGACGGCCGAATGAACGAAGCGTCCAGGCTGGCGTTCGTCGATTACACACAGCAGCATCTACCCAGCGCCAACAAGCTGCTGGAGGCCGCCATCGCTGCCGGCAACCCGGCCGCTGAGTATCGCTTGGCGCAGTTGCTCGGTGTTCTGGACGGCCAGGGGCAGCGTGCCGAGATATGCGGGTTGTTCAAATCGAGCCTCAAACGCGGCTTCACGCCTGCGGCGCTGCAAATGCGCGTGAACTGCCTGAGCGATATCGATACGCCCGAGTACATTGCGCAGGTCAAGGCCTTGCCGGAAATGCCCGGGCCTTATGCGCGCTACTATCCGCAGCCGACCATCCTTGAGTACTGCTCGCAGGCTCGGCCAATGCCCACCGTGGTAATGCAACTTGATGAACCGGCCTTCAGGGCGAATCTGTATTTCGCCATGCGCGATGTGCTGGTTGATGCAGGCGCCAAAGACAAAAACGTGAAGTTTGCGTATCAGTTTAAAGCCCTGGAGTACGGTTGCCCGCGGGTTCAGGGGTGGCTGAACAGGCAGATATGACCGCGTCGAGGTGCCCGTGGGCGTTTCTCCGAAGCGCAGGCCTCGCAGTTGCGGGTGAACACACAAATGTATTATAAGTTAGGTCGGGGATGTATTAAGGTTCTATGTTGCTGATCTGCTCTTTAATGAGGTCGCGCTGTTTTTTTAAACCAGCCATTAAATCATCGTAGGTTGTCGGGTCTTTCCATGCGCCGGGGTTGTCAGTGTAATAAATTATCGCGTTATCATATATGCTTAAAACTCTTTTTACCCCAAGTGGATGGTCTGATTTTTTTTCGGCTTCAAGTGAGCCCCCTCCAAAAGCTGCCATGAAATAGTTCCAAGGGGCGGCCGCCACTAAATTGTAGTTGGCATGAAGTGCGGTGACTATGGCGTATTGATCGGCTGCATTTTCTTTGCTGCGACTCATGGCGAGATTTTCGGGTTCCTGAATATGTTTGTTTTTTACGTGATTCAATACATGGTGGCCAAGCTCATGAAGATACATGAACATGATGCTGGCCTCTATGGCTTTTGCTTTGTAGTAATTAAAGTTATCTAACTCCTGAAAGTCTTCGATTGTGACCCCGGAACAGGCACCGTCAGTGTGCGCGGAGTATACCAGGGGCGACATGGCGGGTTGAGGAGGCAGGTGGTTGGATATTCTGAGCGCATTTGTTTCCATTATCTCATTGAGGTAGATCAGAAATTCGGAGTAGCAGCCTGGCTTGTCAAGTTCCGCCTCCATTGTTAAAAGATCTTGTATCCAGTCGATAATTTGAATGGTTCCAGCGCTTATTATTATGATTCTTTCGTTGTCGTCGAATGCTGCGAATGCGCCAATACCTGGGCTCGAACTTACCTTGTAGGTTATGCTGTTGGCGATCGCTCTCTCGTTGGGAGGGAGGGTGGGCTCGATGAGTTTCCTTGCATTTTTGAGAACGGTTTTGGTGCTTTGCTGATACCAAGTTAGGTCATATGCTAAGCCGTTGGTAAGAGTGCAGAAGCTCAATACTATAATTGAGATAATCTTGGTGAAGGTTTGCATTATTGGTCTCTGACTCTTGTTAGGAGGTCATCTGATTCCTCAAATCTCTGTTTTAGCTTTTTATCATTATTTAGTTTTTCGCTAAAACTCAATGGATCAGTCATCCTGAGATCATTAAGGTGGCTCCACTCGGAATATCGCCCAGCAGCATTCAGTGCTCCATCGAGTAGGTCTCTTCTAACTGGCTCTAAGTTTGAGAATAGTTTTTGGATGCTCTTGGACTTTGCTAGGTCAGCAGGTGGAAGAATTTCGACAACCTCTCTTTTCAATGTGGTAAGCGTGATTAGATAATCTAGTTTTGTGGATGGGGGTGCTGCTACTGCTGGTGTGGCTCCATACACAGAAACTTTAGCTGAACCTTCGTCGTCGTTGTCAGTGTGAGCATTTTGGATGAAGCGCGGCGCCGCGCTAAGTGCATATACTAATATTGAGGCGCCGAATAGCGCAAAGAATACTCCCGGGCCAACTTGTGACAGTTGAAACTTCCACTCTCCTCTTTGAGCTATTAATTTCCCAGCTTCTGAGGTGGTGATGCTAAATAATTTGTACCCCCAGTATAAGGCGGCGCCGCCGAATATCACTATCAGCAAACGCTCCAAAACTCTACCACTGAACATGTATTGAGGTAGTTCTAATGCGTCAGATCCCAGCGCGTTGAGTACGACAAAAAAAAGTGAGGCGCCTATTGCTTTATGAGTTGGCATTTTGGTTTTTCCGGATTACCTGAGTTCACTATAGCCATAGTCAAACTAAAGTATTTATTGTTTTTATATGTTTTTTCAATAAGCGTTATAACTTGTGGTGATTTATGGGGCATTTGTATTGGTGGTGGAGCTTACATCGTTCAGACGCTCATGCGCGCTTTGTGGCGTGGCCAGCGTGTTCGCGAGGGTTTCATGACCTATGGGGTGGGGGCGAGTCAGGAGCAGACGCTGGGCGATGACGACTGCGGGCGAAAAACGAGAGAATTAAAATCAAGACTAGTATTGCGATCACCTACTGGCGAATGGTTCTTACAATGAAATCTATCGTGGTAGTCGCGGGGCAGTTTTAAGGAAGTTAGAGCTCCACCATCTAATGCGAATGCGGCTCTGTCGGCGGCATACGAACGTTCTTGTTAGCAAGAAAGTGAGCCAATGCTAAGAGCAAGCCTGATGAGCCACCTAGCATGATTCCGCCGATTCCAGGAAATATAATTACGGTCACTGCACCAAAGGCAATGCCTAGACTCTGTCTGAACAAAGCCGTCGCATACACCGCATGACGCAAGCCAGCGAGACCATTGCGGCATAACTTTTTGCGAGCTTTTCGAAGCGCGTGACGATTCGGCGGTTCTCTTTTAGCCTGCCGAACATGCGTTCGATGATGTTGCGCTGTCGATATTTGGGGCGATCAAACAGTCTCGGCAAGCCGGGTTTGGGCTTGCGTTTCATTGAGCGCAGCGGAATGACCGGCTGCATCCGATATCGATCGCAGTAACGGCGCAAGGCCTCGGCGTCGTAGCCTTTGTCAGCCAGCAACCATTTGCATCGCTTGCGTGGACGACCACGCTGGTTTGTCGTGATGCTGACATCATCAAGCAACGGCTGGGCATAGCTGATGTCGCTGGCTTGGCCGCCAGAGAGAAGGAAGCGCAACGGTATCCCGTTGGCGTCGCAGAGCATATGGATTTTGGTTGTCAGGCCCTAGAGCGTGATCGGCAGGCTCGTCAGGCCCCCTTTTTTCCGCGCTCCAAATGAAGCACGGGTTGCTCGAACAGCGGTCGAATCGATCCTCCAGGTGTGGGGATCGATCAAGCCTTTGTCATTGAGTCTGAGGTGCAATCGTCTGAGCATCTGATCGAATGCTCCGCGGTTTCGCCAGAGTCGGAAGCGATGATAGACCGTTACCCAAGACCCGAAGCGCTCGGGCATATCCCGCCAGGCTGCTCCTGAGCAGAGCACCCAGAGCACACCATCGAGCATCAAGCGATCACTGCTGCGGGGCCTGCCCCTGACGTGGGCCGCCGTAAAGAGGTCGGCGACCACTGCCCACGCTTCATCCGAGAGTTCATAACGCTTTGCCATCACAGAATTCCTTTCCGTAGATAGCCGGCGACTGTTCAGAACCCAGGCTGTTCCGAGGCCACATTTCAGTTTCTTGGGATTTCAGACAGAGCCTAGTAAGGAGCCGACGGTAGTTTTTGCGAAAGCCCTACCCGGCCCGGCCTGGCTCGACTCTATGACCACTTGGCGCCGGTGAATCAGTCTGCGGCGGCCCGCACTGTGCAGCAACTCACCGCGACCCCACCGTCCACAACTGCTCGATCCGCGTGGTATAGGACGGGCTCATCATCGCCCGGCGCATCCCCCACTCGGGCACTGCGGGCACGCTGCCGGCCCTGAGCGTCCCCCGCCCATAGCGCCCGTTGACCTCGTCCAGTACCGACATCAGCCGGCCACTTGCCAAGGGCTGGCCCTGCGCGAACAGGTCATCGCTGAACTCCCCCGGCTGGCGCAGATCCAGCAGCAACACCTCGGCCTTGCTGTAGCGGTAACCGGCCCGGTAGATCCGCGCCACTGCCTCGGTCGCCATCCGCGTCAGCAGCAAGGTGTCGTCGCTGGGGTAAGGCAGCTCCACCAGCACGCCCTGCACGTGGTGGCGCTCATCGGGGTTGAACAGCCCGGTGCGGATGCTCACCCGCATGCGCTTGCACAGCGAGCCCTGGGCCCGCAGCTTCTCGGCGGCGCGCCCGGTGTAAGTGGCCACCGCCTGCTTGATCGGCGCCAGCTCGGTGAGGCGCTTGCCGAACATGCGGCTGCAGCAGATCTCCTGCTTCGGCGGGTCGGTTTCCTCCAGCGCCAGGCACGGCGTGCCGGTGAGCTCCCGGGCGGTCTTCTCGACCACCACGCTGAATCTTTCGCGCAGCAGCCGCGGGTCTGCCAGGGCCAGGTCCATCGCCTTGCGGATGCCCAACTCGGCCAGGTGCGCGGTCATGCGCTTGCCGATCCCCCACACCTCCTCCACCCCGGTGTTGCGCAGCACCCAGTCGCGCTTGAACGGCTCGCAGATGTCCACCACCCCGCCGGTTTGCGCCTGCAAGCGCTTGGCCATGTGGTTGGCGAGCTTGGCCAGGGTCTTGGTGCGGGCGATGCCCACCCCCACCGGGATGCCGGTGCAGCGCAGCACCCGGGCGCGGATATCGCGGCCGAACTGGGTGAGGTTGCCCGGGATGCCAGTGAAGTCGGCAAAGCATTCGTCGATGGAATACACCTGCACCGCCGGCACCATCGACTCGATCAAGCCCATCACCCGCTCGCTCATGTCGCCGTACAGCGCGTAGTTGGACGAGAACGCCAGCACCCCGTGCCGGCGCAGCTTGTCGCGGATCTGGAAGTACGGCTCGCCCATCCGCGCGTAGGCCTTGGCCTCGGCACTGCGGGCGATCACGCAGCCGTCGTTGTTGCTCAGCACCACGATCGGCGTGCGCGCAAGGTCGGGGCGGAACACCCGCTCGCAGCTGGCGTAGAAGCTGTTGCAGTCGATCAGCGCGAACACCGGCTCAGGCATTGGGGTCATGGCTGCGCACACTGAAGGTCACCACGCCCCAGATCGCCAGTTCGTCGCCTTCGAGGATGTAGCGCGGCGGGTAGCGCGGGTTCTCCGAGCGCAGCGCCACCTCGCCACCGACCCGGTGCAGGCGCTTGCACAGCGGCTCGCCGTTGACCGCCGCGATGACGATATGCCCGTGGCGCGCCTCCAGGGCACGGTCGACGATCACCAGGTCGCCGTCGAAGATCCCGGCGCCCTGCATGCTGTCGCCGTCTATCCTGACCAGGTACATGTGCGGCGCACGCAGGTTGAACAAGTCGTCCAGTGACAGCGGTTGCTCCATATGGTCCGCCGCCGGTGACGGGAAGCCCGCCGGTACGCGAAACAGGTAGCGTGGGAGCGAAGCACTCCCACACGCGATCGGGCCGAGGATGGCGGTCATGACGCAGCCTTGAAATAAACTGTATGTATATACAGTTAATGGTGATTCCAGGCGCCGGTCAATTTCGGCGTAGGAAATTTCGACAAATGGAAACCCCGGCGCATTTCCCAGGCTCAAAAGGTCAACGTGGGAGCGGGCTTGCCCCGCGATCACCGGCAAAGCCGGTGCCATGCCCCCCAAAACCCCAGCTGCATGCAACGCCCAAAAATGGAGGCCCCCATGTGCGGACGCTTCGCCCAATACCAAGGCCTAGCCGACTACCTGCGTGAACTGCAGGCCGAGCAGGACGTGGTCAGCGGCTACGACAACCATCCCATCGCCCGCTACAACGTGGCCCCCGGCAGCCGCGTGCTGGTGCTGCACAACGCCGAAGACGGCTTGCGCATCGCCCCCTGCCACTGGGGTTGGGCACCGTTCTGGGCCAAGGACAAACGCCCCGCGCCGATCAATGCCCGGGTCGAGACCGTGACCACTGGCAAGTTCTTCAAGGCCCTGTGGCCCCAGGGCCGGGCGCTGGTGATGGCGGATGGGTGGTACGAGTGGGTGGCCGATCCGTTGGATGCAAAGCGCAAGCAGCCGTATTTCATCCGTCTGAAAAGTGGCGCGCCGATGTTCATGGCGGCGCTGGCCGAGGTGCGGCCGGGGCTGGAGCCGAACGAGGGGGATGGGTTTGTGATCATCACCGCGGCCAGTGATGCGGGGATGGTGGATATTCATGATCGTCGGCCGCTGGTGCTGGGGGCGGAGCATGCGCGGATGTGGATTGATCCGGAGTTGTCGGCTGTTGAGGCTGAGCGGGTGGCCAGGGAGCAGTGTTTGCCGGTGGAGGCGTTTGAGTGGTTTGCGGTGGGGCGCCAGGTGGGGAATGTGCGCAATGAGGGGGCGGAGTTGATATTGCCGGTGGTGGGGGCGGTGGTTACGGCGCGCACAGAGATACCGCGTCATGCCAACAAGGCGGACAGCGGTGATGCCACAGGCATGACTGGCCCGAAATAGATGTGGGAGCTGGCTTGCCAGCGATGCGCCGCGCGGGCGGCGCTCGATTTCATAGGCGCTGCAAACCTGTCGCCATGCACCTAGTGGCCCACATGCGACCTCAAGGCAGGCGCCTGGAAATGACACCGCTGGTTTTGTTGAGTCAGCATTCGGTAATGGCCGCCATGTGCATGTCAGGGTATTGGGGTGAGGGCCACCAGGTGCTCGCCGGGAATTTTGCAGCGCTCTCAAGATCGAGCGCCGCCCGCGCGGCGCATCGCTGGCAAGCCAGCTCCCACATCTGTTTCGGGCCAGTCACTCCTGTGATTGCACCGCTGTCCGCCTTGTTGGCACGACGCGGTATCAGTGTGGGCATCGCAACCACTGCGCCAGACTCAAGGCATGCACCGACGCAGGCGCCGCCACTTGCGCAGGATTACCGCAGTAGGAACAGATTTGGCGATGACCGGTCACCGTCCGACGCCGAGGTTGCCATGACCAGAACAACGTTGAACCTTCCGGAAGATCTTTTCGACGCTCTCGCTGAACTTGCCAAAGCCAACGGCGTGAATGCGAGCTGTCTGGCAATGCATGTTCTGGGTGACTACATCGAGCAGGAGAAATCACTGACCGCGCAGATCGAGCAGGCGGTGGAGGAAGCCGAGGACGGTGGATTCGCGACCGATGAGGAAGTCGTGGCATTGCGTGCACGGCGCTGGAATTGGAATGCGGGTTGAGCAGCGTTTCCAGCCACCTACCTGCGCCTTGGATCGCTGCCAACACAAACAGCAATGAGGCTTGAGTGCTGAAGCGTCCCGCCGCTTCAGCGTGGCACCGATGATGGATTGGGTAGGCCTTTCCTCAAGACCCTGTAATCATTGGCTCACAGCAGCCGTGATATTTCCGTGTACCTAATCTGTACCAACCTAGGCGTGGTCCTCCTAAAATCGGTCAGAGATTCGATGTAAGAAGCGGCGCCAAGCAGAGTCGAGATGGCCGCCAACCATTCCTAAACCCGTTTTAGACGCGCCCTCCAGACCCATTTCGACAAATAGTTTTGACGCTACCTGGACGCGCTTAGCTCACGAACAATGTGAATCCTTGCCCACCTGCGATCACACCCGTGCAGGGCTAGCTTTCTCCCCCTCCATACCTTATGCTGATTTCACGTCATTTTTGACGCGAAATAGGGTTAAGGTGAAATGATCTATTCTTTTGGAGCTCGTAATTTTTTTTCTTTCAAAGACGATTTCACAATCTCCTTTGAGTTAAATTCAAAAGTTCCGAAGACTGTGACACTTGGAAAAAAAAACAGTACTGTCCTAGGTATTAAAGGTGCAAACGCATCTGGCAAATCGAACATCCTGAAAGCACTTCGTTTCATTTCCAGCTTCGTAAGTAACTCTTTCTCTGAAGAAGAAGACGCCGGAATTCGCATCAAAAGCTTCTTCAATAACTCTAACCCTTCCGACTTCTACATAGACTTCTTAAGCGAAGGCATCAGATATATCTATGAGCTTTCAGCAACAGAGGACGCTGTCGTAAGAGAGGCAATTTACAAGAAAGTCGCAAGAAAGACATTGATCCTTGAGAGAAAGAATAACACCCTGAAATATAGAGTATCCGAACTCGCCTCACTAGACCTCATAACACTAAAAAGTAATGCCTCAATCGCGGACACTGCTCGACACTACCAGATAAAGGATCTAGGTGACGACCTAAATAATATCTGTAAATTCCTCGCAAAAGTAAGAGGAAACGTCGGCTCGCTCGGCATGTACGATGACAAAACCGCATATGACCACACCAAAGTTTCCGAATACTACTTCAAAAACCCTAGTGCGCTTGAATTTGCGAAAGATATTATAAAGAATGCAGACCTAGGCATCCACGACATTGTTATTCACGAATCAATGGATGAAGCCGGCAAGAAAAAATACTTCCCTATATTTCATCACGACAGTGACTTAGACGACATTGATTCGAAATGGCTTACATATTGGCACGAATCTGATGGCACCACGGCGCTGTACCGCCGACTCTTTCAGTACAACTCCATCCTAAAAAAAGGCGGCACACTAGTTCTTGATGAGCTAGATACCAATTGGCATCCTGCTCTCCTACCCAGAATATTGGACCTTTTCATTGATCCCTCAACTAACCCGTTCGATGCCCAGCTGATCTTCACGTCGCACAACCTAGAGATTATGGATTATCTTGGAAAATACCGAACCTACCTCGTGAGCAAAGAGAACGGGGAAAGCTACTGTTATCGTCTGGATGAAATCCCTGGTGACATAATACGAAACGACCGTGCAATCTCAGGACTTTATCGCGAGGGCAAGCTTGGTGGCGTACCTAAGCTATGAAAAAGTTCAATAGCAATTCTAAAAAGACACGTTTTCTAGAAACCTTTCCAGCTAATAGCATCCACAGCTCTGACATCGAGACAAGATTTAAATTTAATTTTTCATATTTTGATGACTCTCAAGAGCACTGCACCTCCTTTGCTGACCTCGCCCCAGGCGAGCTAGCTTTAATAGTTAATAAAATCAAAGATTTCACTAGGCAGGACTTGATTTATTGGCGTAACAGAAGATGCGGAGGCGGCGGACTAAAAATCTTAGCCGACTATGGCTCATTCCCTATTAAAAGTAATTTTAAGCATCCAAAGTACGTACCTCATGACGTGAACTGGTGCAGGTTTCGCTTGGACAATATGGCCCGACTCATAGGATTTACCATACCAGGCAAAATCCCTGACAAAGAAGGCATAGGCGCAACAGCATACGACAGAAATACTTTCTATCTTGTCTTCATAGATCTTAATCATAACTTTTACATAACGGAAGAACGCTAATCTTATAAAAATCAGGTTAAAACATGGACGACCACCCATCCGTCGGCATTATCTCTCACCTATTCTACCACCTGCCTGACGCCCTAAAAATATGGGTAGAGCTGATTACGGATTAGGATTTTAACTCGCCCGCTACTAGCTGTAGGCCAGTATAACCGAACACTTTGGCTTTAACGGATGGTCCGTTTATGACCTGAGACGATCTAGAATCCTCCCTAAAAATCACACTAACACGAAGCATGTTCATGGATGAAAAGCATTGACAACCGTGGACGCACTTGAGTTATTGCTTTAAATAAATTTGCCATCAGCGCTGGAAGAGCTTTCGCTTTGGGGGTTTCATCATCAGTCTGCACTGAGCCATGGCTGTTCTTGGCAGCCCCATGATTGCCAACGATTACGAATGTACCTGGGTCGAGGCGATCACCCAAATAGCCGATAATGGCGGCCACCAGCACAATCAGCCGAAATGGCATTGCTGCAGGTCTCGCGAGGCTTCTCAGAGCCACTGCGACATAGCGCCGAGTCTTACGGAATTTTTAAGGAAGGCTGGACGCATAGGATGGCCAGGTGCGACTATTCCTAATCATGCACTCCTTCACATAATTAAACTGCCCAGCCGCGAGCCGATGTCGGTAATGTCCGACATTGACAGCCATGTGATTTATCGCAACAAAGCTGGAGTAGGCGAAGCACTATTACCCCCATGCCACCACCGGACTTATTAACAACTTTATAACAGGAACCTATATGGTAGAAGCCAGCAGTTCAAGCACCGTAATTTTACGTCTCTCAGCTCCCGTGCTAGCCGACATCTACAATAAGGCGAAGGGCCAAATCCAGAAGTCTCTTGCTAAGTGGTCAACCCAGAACGGAATCAAATCTGCCTCAGCTCAACTGTCACGTCTCGACAAAGTGAAGACCATATGGTCTCCCGAGAAGGAAATATCACTGCGCAAATTCTATCACACCTCTTCGATCCGGACCGAACACAAGAAAGTTGCTGTAAATTCAATTGAAGACCTTCCTCCTGGAAACCTAGTAGTAGAAGGTATCGTCGGGCAAGGAAAATCCATCTTCATGAGACATTTGGCCCTATCAGCAATAAGTTGCGAGACCAAAACCGTCCCCATTCTTATTGAACTACGCGACATCACAGAAAAAAGAACGTTAACTGATTGCATCACCGCAGCCCTAAAAAGCCTCGGAATAGAAGCAAACCCTGATGTTCTAGACTATCTCTGCCGCTCTGGAAAGATAACCCTCATACTAGATGGCTTTGACGAAATACCCAGCGACTACATTTCTCGGACCCTAGTGGAAATCAACGAGTTCTCTTATATCTACGATAAGATGAAAATTATCATTTCGAGCCGACCGCGCAGTAGCATACAGAATGCGACCGGCTTTTATGTAATACAGCTCGCAGATATCGCGCCACAAGAATACGAATCGTTCCTAGCAAAGCTTATACCAACCTCAACTAAACGATTGGAAATTCTAAACGCACTGGATGACTGCCACGAAAACATTAAAGGAGTTATTTCCACACCCCTAATGCTAACTTTGATAGTCATGATATATCAGACTCAAAAAGACATACCAACTACTTTATCCGGCTTCTTTGAAAAATTGTTCGGAGTGGTTTTCAGCAAACACGACAAACTCAAAGCAGGCTTCAACAGGCAGCACAACACAAAGCTTTCCGAAGACGAACTTAAAGAGCTGTTCGAAATATTTTGCTTCATGGCAGTTTATAGTCGCATTGGCCGATCCATGACAAGCGAGGAGTTCGACAGAGTATTTTCTTTGTCATCTCGATACAACGCAAACCTAAAATGCAAAAACTCCGACTATCGCAAAGATATCATAAATGTTGCCTGCTTAATGCTAGAAGAAGGCTTGGACACAGTAACATTCCTACACAAAAGCATTCTTGATTATTACGCTTCAGCCTTCGTAAGAAATTTATCAGACTCCAAGGCTGCAGAATTTTACGAAATGGCGTTCTCGAAATTTGACCAATGGCAACATGTCCTGCAGTTCCTCAAAGAAACTAACGCCGCACGATTTGCTAAAGAATACACTCTAAAAACCCTACCACAAACAGTAAGCGAACTTAGCTCCCTACTTGAAAACCGAAATGATTTAGAGCTAATCACATACATCAATAAGCTAGCACCAGGGCTAAGTGTTTCTTTTGACGAAAGCGGAGTCAGAGAAGTAACTCGCACACGCATGCGCGCTAACGAACTACACTACGACATCCTAATTATACTTCATCAAGCGCTGTTACATCAATGCAGAGCTGCCTCACAAGCTCACATCACCAGAGCCGCTAGTCGAGTTGGCCTAGATAGACAGGGTCGAAAAACGGTTGTAAAAATCCCTTTCCACATAGTCATCTCAGAGTTCGGAAACAATAGCATTTGGGAAATGTTGACTGGCGTCGAAACCAGCGCATATGCGAGGCTTGACGAGGCCAAACTACTTCTTGACTGCGAGGACGAAAAAGATCACTTCCTTGACACTCTTTTCGCCGCAAAAAACCAAATATGATTTAGAATGCCCGCCACAAAACTCATAGCCAATCAAAATATTACAGCACGAATGGATACATATATTGAGCGGGACTTATGCGGACCGCCGAAGATCCTTATCTCACCCCAATTGTGCTGGACTATTAACGTAAAAAAGGCGCCCAAGCCCCATATAAAAAGGGTTTGGGCGCTTTTTTGCACCTGCTGGCAAGAAGGCAAAAGGGCATAGAGGGGCTTAGAATGGCGATCGGTTTGTCCCATGGTAGCCACGGGCTCGGCGGGCCGAACCGGGGGTGACGCATCCGCGCGGCCCGCCTATTTTCTACTGGATGACTTCGCGCACGTAGGCCTGGAAGGCCTTCAGCGCGACCACTGCTCGATCGACTTCGTCGGTGATGGCGACTATTCGTCGGACATGCGCGAGGTCAAGCTGGGCGCGTAGGGTTCCATCCACCACGCCTTCAGGGCCGGCGGGTACTCGCACCCCACCGCCACAACCCTGGACGGCAACGGCTCCGGCGTCGACCAGTGACAGCTACAGGTCAGTAGTTGTAAGTCGCGCGGGCAGACCTGAGCGTGTTCAGCATCCAAAACGCAGCACAAGCGCACTCGCCCCTGACCTCGTCATATCCAAGCAAGACTCAGTGTTCGCAGAGCCAGAGAGTGTCGAAAGTGATCAACGACAATCAGACTTAACCCCTTCCTTGTAGTCCATTTCCCAAACATACTCTTGCCGCCTTTTTTCCGTTGCGGTCGATCTAGCAGGCCCCTAGTCTCGGCGAGTCGTTGCACATCAACGATACAGCTTTGACAGGCTGTGACGGTAAATCGTGTATGGCTCGTCCTCTATGGCGGCTGTACGTGCGGGCACGCTTGCGTGCGCCGGAACTTTACGATTTCCGCCGGTCTGTCAACCCACGTACAGCTGCCACCCTTCTGTTTGACAGCAGGCAGGTGGTCGCACGCCAGAGGAAAATCGTGATGCTAAAGATCGTCCCCGATCCACCCCACAACCACCACTCCCTCGAAGACACCCTCGTCCAGGCCACGGAGTACGCCCTGTGCGCGCAGGCCGTAGCGCATCAGGCCATTTCGGTCCAGCAGCCCAAGTCGCCCGCGTCGATTCTGATCATGGCGTTGATGCATGAGATCGAGGCGCTGCGGGTGCTGCTCGAGTCGGCGTTGATTCAGGTGCAGATGCCGCAGCTGGAGCGCCGGGCGTTCCACTAGGCCGTTGGTCATGTGTCGCCTGAGCTGGCGCTATCGCGGGGCAAGCCCGCTCCTACGCCACCCCCAGCCCGCAGGGTTATGCCTGCATCCGTGGGAGCGGGCTTGACCCGCGATGGGGCCAGCCCAGGCATCGATCATTTCAGGGAGAGTGAGCAATGAACACAGACGACACCACGCCCCGCACCACTGCGGGCAAAACCAAGTTCTACCAAGGCGAAGGGATGACCGCCCCGCTGTTCTGCATCGAGCCCGGCATCCCCTGCCAGCATGCACGGGACCAGGCCTCGGAGCTGATGGGCTGCGTGCGCGACCTGACCATCGCCGGGATCATGGAGGAAAAGCCGCAACTGCTGTGGGCGTCGTATTACCTGAGCGCCCTGGCCAAGGCGCTGATGGATGATGCGGAGCTTGGGATGAAGCACTGAGGCCTTTGTTGCCTGGCCTGGCCTGTTCGCCGGCCAGGCCGGCGCCTGCAGCAGGGCGTTGGTCCGTTGGACAGGCCGGCCAGTGCCCGAGGCTCAACCGCCGAAAAGGCGAGGGCCAAGGATAATCGGGGCCACGATATCAGGGGGTCGCGTGCCCGCAGGCACCATGTAGGGATCATCCATCGGCAGCTTGTCCAAGATCCTCAGCACGATCTCATCAATCTGCGAGTCGCCGCTACTCTCGAGAAGCGCGACGGTGGGACGACCCTGCTCTGCCGGGAACCGATACAACACCGTAAGCCTCATCGCCTCGGTGTAGTTGAAGTTCTTGAACGACGCCCCGCGTCTGACCTGCAGGCTCTGAAGGCTCATGAACCCGCTGATCCAGAGCTGGTTGTACTTCTCCACCTGCGCGGCATCCAGCGACATACCGTTGGCCAGCAGCGTACGCATGGCCACCCACGCGGGGTCACGGAATTTGCGGGTCATCCACATGTACAGGTTCAAGGCGCCCTGCACATCCTGCGACCCGCCCTTGCCCTGCTCCATCAACCCACCCAGCCCCACCACACCACCTGGTCCGGCCTGCCTGTAGAGGGCACGCGCCCGCACGAAGTCGACCGGCTCGCCGATACCGTCACGCGCCATGCGGCCCAGCTCGGCGTAGGCAGTGGGGTCGTTGGGGGCGGCTTGCAGGTAAAGCATGCGGGCGCGGTACAGGTCCTGGGGCACCCCGTTACCGACTTCGTAGAGGGTGCCCAGCAGATGCTGGCAAAGCGCATGGCCTTGCTCACTGGCCATCGTGACCTGCCGTACATCGTCCGGCCGGGCAGTTCGGTGGTTCAAAACGCGGTAACAGGCTTTGGATTGGTCATCGCGGTGGCTGAAGTCGATGGTTCCGAGTGCCCCGTACAGGTTGCTGATGCCATCGAGGTAAGTCTCTATGGACGTACGGGGTTGCGGTTTGAGGTAGGCCCTAAGGTATTCGTCGTCGCCCTGGCCCAGCATTTCCAAGGACTGACAAACGCCGGCGGTGGCCATCAGGGCAATGAATGTGAGGTAGCGGATCATGATCTGGCGGTGTCCATACGTGTCATGGGGGCGATCCATCAATGTTGCGCGGTGCGCATGCTAGCAGGGGCAGCCAAGGCGAGTCATTGCCGGTGAAGCCCATGGCCATCATGTTGCGCACACAGCAGAGTGCTGTTGGGGTGAAGGTTCAATGTCGATCGGATCGGACGAATCCACCCGCGCTTGGTAAACTGGCGCTCATCTACCTTCCCATCGCCTGCCAGCGGCCCGCCGCCTGGCTCCGTCGAGTGCGTGCCCCAGACTTATGCCATCACAAACCGCCACCTCCCCTGCCCTGCGCCCTGAGCCGTCCCGCCGTTTCAGCGTTGCGCCGATGATGGACTGGACGGACCGCCACTGCCGGTTCTTCCTGCGCCTGCTGTCGAAAAACGCCCTGCTGTACACCGAAATGGTCACCACCGGCGCGCTGCTGCACAACGACGCCCAGCGCTTCCTGCGCCACGACGACTCCGAGCACCCGCTGGCCCTGCAACTGGGCGGCAGCGTGCCGGCGGACCTGGCGGCCTGTGCGCGACTGGCCGAGCAGGCGGGTTATGACGAGGTCAACCTCAACGTCGGCTGCCCCAGCGACCGGGTGCAGAACAACATGATCGGCGCCTGCCTGATGGGCCACCCGGCGCTGGTGGGCGATTGCGTCAAGGCCATGCAGGATGCGGTCGGTATTCCAGTGACGGTCAAGCACCGCATCGGCATCAACGGCCGCGACAGCTATGCCGAACTGTGCGACTTCGTTGGCCAGGTGCGCGATGCTGGCTGTCGCAGCTTCACCGTGCATGCGCGCATCGCCATTCTTGAAGGGCTGTCGCCCAAGGAGAACCGCGAGATCCCGCCGCTGCGCTATGACGTGGCGGCGCAGTTGAAAGCGGACTTCCCGGACCTGGAGCTGGTGCTCAACGGTGGCATCAAGACCCTCGAAGAGTGCCGCACGCACCTGCAGACCTTCGATGGGGTGATGCTGGGGCGCGAGGCGTATCACAACCCCTACCTGCTGGCCGAGGTTGACCAACAGTTGTTTGGCAGCGAGGCGCCGGTGGTGAGCCGCAGCGAGGCGATGGAGCGGCTGCGGCCTTATATCGTCGCGCATATGGAAAGCGGCGGTGCGATGCACCATATCACCCGGCATATTCTCGGGCTGGGCCAGGGCTTCCCGGGGGCGAGGCGCTTCCGGCAGTTGCTGTCGGCGGATATTCACAAGACCGACACGCCGCTGGCGGTGCTGGACCAGGCGGCGGAGTTGTTGCAGGGGCGGTGAGGGAACCTGGGGTGGGGTTTTGCATCGAAGGCTTAGCCTTTAATGCAACCTCGGGCCATCAGGCCCGGGGCTGCTGCGCAGCCCATCGCGGGGCAAGCCCGCTCCCACGAAGTGGACTGCTCCCAAAAGTAGGATACCAATCCAACTCTTGGGAGCAGTCCACAGACAGCGTGGGCGCGAACGTGCCGGCGATGGGCCCCGATCCGTATCCGGCGGGCCTTGAGTGGCCGCCGGGGCTCGGGTAATGTCGAGTCATTGCACAGGACAGAGCACGCCCATGACCTCCAAGCTGGAACAACTTAAGCAGTTCACCACCGTGGTCGCCGACACCGGGGACCTGGACGCCATCACCCGGCTCAAGCCGGTCGATGCCACCACCAACCCGTCGCTGCTGCTCAAGGCCGCTGCCATCCCGGGTTACGCCGACCTGCTGAAAAAGGTCAAGGCCGAGGCCAAGGGCAATGTCGACCTGGCCTGCGACACCTTCGCGGTGGCCGTGGGCGCGGGCATCTTGCAAGCCATCCCTGGGCGGATCTCCACTGAAGTGGATGCGCGCCTGTCGTTCGACGAGCCGGCACTGCTGAAAAAGGCCCGCCTGCTGATCGAGCTGTACGAAGCCTCCGGGGTTTCCCGCGACCGCGTGCTGATCAAGCTGGCCTCCACCTGGGAGGGCATCCGCGCCGCCGAGAAGCTCGAGAAGGAAGGCATCCAGACCAACCTCACCCTGCTGTTCTCCTTCGCCCAGGCCCAGGCCTGCGCCGATGCCGGCGTGTTCCTGATCTCGCCGTTCGTGGGGCGCATCTACGACTGGTACAAGAAGAGCACCGGCAAGGACTATGTGGGCGCCGAAGACCCGGGCGTGCAGTCGGTCACGCGCATCTACGACTACTACAAGACCAACGGTTACAACACCGTGGTGATGGGCGCGAGCTTCCGCAATATCGGCCAGATCGAGCAGTTGGCCGGCTGCGATCGCCTGACCATCAGCCCGGAGCTGTTGCAGCAGCTGTCGGACGACCAGGGCGAGCTGCCGCGCATTCTCAAACCGGGCAACGCCGGTGAGGCCAAGCAGCAGTTGAACGAAAGCCAGTTCCGCTGGGCGATGAACGAGGACGCCATGGCCACCGAGAAACTGGCCGAGGGCATCCGCCAGTTCGCCCGCGACCAGGAGAAGCTCGAGAAGCTGATGGCAGAAAAGGCCTGATACATATCGGGTTTGCCAAGCGGGCGGGAAGTGCGCAGCATTTTCCGCCCGTTTTGTTTTGCCACCCTGCAAAGCATTTGAATTCAAGGGCCTCTTCGCGGGGCAAGCCCGCTCCCACAGGATTAATCCTGTGCTGTAACTGTGGGAACGGGCCTGCCCCGCGAAGAGGCCAGCCAAGCCCCCAGAGCCGTCGATGACCTCCCGCGCCCCACTGCCCCTTGTTCTTGCTGGCCCGGTACTGCGCCGCCTTGAACCCCAACGCCTGGCCATCTGGCTGGTCGGCTCGCAACCGCTGCTGCCCGAATTCGTGCTCGGCTACCCAGGCATCACCCCCAGCCTTCACTGCACCACCCTCGCGGTCGGCGCACGGGCATTCGTGCACCTGCTGGACATCCATTTCGACCAAGCGCTGCCCTGCGACATAGCGCTTGAATACGACCTGCTGATCAACGGCCAGGGCATCAGCGACTGGGCGCCACACCTGCTCTACCCCGGCACCACCCGGCCAGATTTCGTGCTGCGCAAGCGCCTCGACCAGGTACTCCACGGTTCATGCCGCAAGCCGCACCACCCGGCGGCCGACGGCCTGCTGTGCGCCGACCGCCTGCTGGCCGCCTGCACCCAGCCGCAACAGCGCCCCGCCGTGCTGTTGATGACCGGCGACCAGGTGTACGCCGATGACGTCGCCGGCCCCATGCTGCGGGCCGTCCATGAACTGATCGAGTGCCTGGGGCTGTTCGACGAGCCCCTGGAGGGCGCCGTGGTCGACAGCGGCGCGGCGCTCTACCGCCACCCGGCCTGCTACTACCACCGCGCCGACCTGCTGCCGGCCCAGCAGGGCAACGAAACCCTGCGCGAGCGCTTCTTCGGTGGCAAGCGCAAGCCGATCTTCTCGTCCAGCAATGCCGACAACCACCTGGTGACCTTCGCCGAGGTGATGGCCATGTACCTGCTGGTGTGGTCGCCGACGCCGTGGGCGCTGGTGCGGATGGACATGCCGGCGGACCTCACCGAGCAACGCCAGGCGCGCTACCGGCACGAGCTGCCGCTGATCGAAGCGTTCGCCGATGGCCTGGGCCAGGTCGCGAGGGTCATGGCCCACCTGCCCTGCCTGATGATCTTCGACGACCACGACATCACCGATGACTGGAACCTCTCGGCGCAGTGGGAACAGACCGCCTATGGCCACCCGTTCTCGCGGCGCATCATCGGCAACGCGCTGCTCGGCTACCTGCTGTGCCAGGGCTGGGGCAACGACCCGGATGCCTGCGCGCCGCTGATCGAGCAATGCCAACGCTTTGCTCAGCAGCGCACCACCCAGGATGAACTGATCGGCGAGCTGCTGCGCTTCCAGGGTTGGCAGTATGCGCTGCCCAGCAACCCGCCGCTGCTGGTGCTGGACACCCGTACCCGACGCTGGCGCAGCGAAAGCAACCTGGGCAAGCCGTCTGGTCTGCTCGACTGGGAAGCGCTGTGCGAGCTGCAGCAGGCGCTGATCGACCACCCTTCGGCGGTGATCGTCTCGCCGGCGCCGATTTTCGGGGTCAAGCTGATCGAAGCCGTGCAGCGGGTATTCAGTGCGCTGGGCTATCCGCTGCTGGTGGATGCCGAGAACTGGATGGCCCACCGCGGCGCGGCACAGGTGATCCTCAACATCTTCCGCCACTCGCGCACGCCGGGGCATTACGTGGTGCTGTCGGGCGACGTGCATTACTCGTTCGTCTATGAAGTGCTGATCCGCCACCGCCAGCGCAGCCCACACCTGTGGCAGGTGACCAGCAGCGGCATCAAGAACGAGTTCCCCCGGCGCCTGCTGGATGTGCTCGACCGGCTCAACCGCTGGCTGTATTCACCGCGCTCGCCACTCAACTGGTTCACCAAGCGTCGGGAGATGGAGGTGGTGCCACGGGTGCCCAGCCATAGCAAGGCCGGTGAACGACTGTGGAACAGCGCGGGGCTGGGGCAGGTGTTTTTCGATGAGCAGGGGCGGCCAGAGCGGGTGTATCAGCTCAATGCCGATGGGGCGGCGGCGACCGAATTCATCCAGGGCTGAAACAATCGCGGGGGGGGGACGCCCCCCCACCCAAGCGTGGGGAAGGGGTTGCACCGCG